>NZ_JMKI01000006.1 GCF_000712295.1 Synergistes jonesii
TCTCCGTCGACGGCTGACAGGCTTTGCAGATGAGATAAGCGCGTATATCCCAAGGCTGAAATCCAGCGCTGCATTGTCCATCAGATCCGTTACACGACAAAATTCGTCTCTTACAAGGACATTAAGGCTTTTATGAATGATTTGAAGGGTGTCTATCAGGCTCCTACACTGGAGCAGGCCGAGGAAGGGCTTGACAGACTTGAAGAGAAGTGGGGCTCGAAATACCCGTCTTCGGTAGCGAGCTGGCGGAACAACTGGCCTCAGTTATCCGCTTATTTCAAGTATCCCTATGAGCTGCGCCGGATGATCTATACGACAAACCAGATCGAGAACTACAACCGGCAGCTCAGGAAAGTGACAAAAACACGTACGATCTTCCCCTCAGACGACGCCCTTCTCAAGCTCCTTTATCTTGCGACGATGGACATCACTGAAAAGTGGACCGGCAGGGACAGGGACTGGAGTAAAATTCTGTCACAGCTGTGCATTTACTTTGAGGAACGCATAGAACCCGGAGATCTGGAATAGCCCTAAACGCCTATAAGAAAAGTCCGGGCTGCAGTCCATTGACAGCCCGGATAGCGTATGTCATTATGGTGATACTGAAGCAGTAACGGTAACCCTTTGATGTCTTACATCGATCCAGGGGCAAGGGGTTTACACAGAATAAGTTACACTACCTAGAAATCTTCCTCTAAGGAATGGAAACCACTCTATATTTTCGTGGGTGCATATATTGCGCTCGTTAGAAATCTTCCTCTAAGGAATGGAAACATTTCTTGGGCGGATAGTAATTCAGGCTGAACCCGGTTAGAAATCTTCCTCTAAGGAATGGAAACTCGAGTCTCCGAAGGCGAGGTACGTCCCCGAGCCCAGTTAGAAATCTTCCTCTAAGACCCGTTCAGTTCTTTGCAGCGCGTATCTTATCGAGAAATTCCCTGTCGGCCGGGCAGAATTCGTACTGAGGAATCTCTTCGGCCGTTATCCAGCGTATATCGCTGTGTTCGAGCTTTTGCGGCGTTCCCTCGGCTATCGCCGCGCTGAAGAGAGTCAGATGCACGGCTGTATCGGGGTATGCGTATTCTGCTTCGGCAAAGACGCTCCCGAGCAAGAGCGCGACGCCGAGTTCCTCACGGCATTCGCGGATAAGGGCCTCTTCCTTACTCTCGCCGGGCTCTACCTTGCCTCCGGCGAATTCCCACAGCCTTCCGCGCGCCTTGTGCGCGGGCCTCCGGCAGATCATGAATTTATCTCCGCTGCGAATCAGCGCGGCTACGACTTCGATCATAAAAATCCCTCCGCTTTTCCGCATGGCGGCGAAAGCGCCGCCATGCGTCGGTAATCATAGCACAGCGCTTACGCTGAGGCGTGCCTGCCTCCGAAAAATACACTGCTCCTGATTCCTTCCTGCGCGCATTTTCTCTTTATCTCCAAGCGCAGCACTTCCCAGAAATCTTTTTGACGGCGCAGATATATTTCTTCGTATAGCTCTTTCAGCTCAGGGTGAAGCGAGTTCACGAAGGATAAGATTTTTTCCGCGTTGCCGCGGCGCAGTTTCAGTGCGTCGAAGGTGATGTGCGAGGTTAAGGGCTTCACGGCGTTTATTATCGTGGCGCAGTCCGTTATCGCGGGGAAGAGAGGTGCACACATGACGTTCGTCTCTATCCCCGCACTTTGCAGAGCCGCCATCGCCGCTAGCTTCTTCTGAGGGCTCGACGCGTACGGCTCCGCCCTCTTCCTGAATTCGTCGTCAAGCGAGCTGAAGGAGAATGTCACGCAGGCGCTGGGAAATTCTTTGAGAATATCTATGTCGCGGACAACGAGCGCCGATTTGGTGATTATCGATATGGAAGGCTGGGCCGGAAGCAGCGCGCGGAGGATGCCACGGGTCGTGAGGGAGTGTTCTTCGTAAGGGTTGTAGGCGTCGGTCATCGAACTGAGCAGTATGCTTTTGCGGAATAGTTTCGCAAGGTCGAAGGGCGCGGAGGGGAGCTTCACGTCAAGGTACGACCCCCATGGCTCGGCGCGCCCGCGATGCGCGCGCATTATCTCGGCCGCGTAGCAGTAGACACAGCCGTGCGGGCAGCCGATATACGGGTTTATCACGAAATCGGAGCCCAGCTTCGTTGGGGAGAGCAGACTCTTTACCTTGACGCGCGCTACCGTTACCATTTTTCCCCTCCTAATCCATCAGCGAAGTGCGGCTTTTGATTCCCTTCCCCTTGTCTACGTCTGCGATCTTTACCTCCACGCCGAAGAGGTAGCACAAATACGCTTCGGTGATCGCCGAAGCGGGAAGGGCCCACACATACACATGCACGCCTTTCAGCGGCGCGGCTGTGTTTCTCGCGAGGAAGGCGTGTTCCGGCGCGTGTGTAGCCATTATAATGCTTATCCCTTTTTCTTCGGCGAGAATTTTTATCGTTCTCAGCATTTTGATTTGGTTGCCGAGATCAAGGTGCGACGTCGGCTTATTTAGCAGCAGCTCCGTCTCCTGTACTATCGCGGAGGCGAAGGGCGCCGTCTGCCGCTCGCCGCAAAAGCTCTTATAGAATTCCCGAACGGTCTTTTTGCCCCCTATTCCCAAATTGGCGGGCTTGTGTTTCGGCATCGCGACGTCGGCAACTCAAGATGAAACGCTTGAAGTGGCTTTTACGCAGATTGCTCGAATATGATAATATTGGTAAACGAAAAATTCCGCGGCGTCGTGCGTGGGAGCGGGTGAGAGAATGGCTTTGAGCGGGAATATGAGGAGGGGCGGGGTGCTATCCCTCTGTGCCGCTTTTTGCTGGGGGATCATCAGCCCCGCGGCGAAGATCGTCTCCGCCGCTGAGATAGACCTGATGACGCTGATGATATTCCGCTCTTTATTTGCGCTTGCGGCGTCGGGGCTCTGCCTTTTTATCAGCGGACAGCGGGCGCGCCTGCACGTCGGCCGCGAAACGGCGCGCTTCTATTTCATATGCGGCGCTTTCTCCGTCGCCTTGGCGGGAGGAGGCTATCTGAAATCCCTCGCCTATCTCACAGTCGCCCAGGCCATCGTCATACACTACACCTTCCCGTTGGCGACTCTAGCCGGCTCTATGTGGGTCACTCGCGAGAAGCCGACTCCGCTGCAGGTGGCGGCCGGCTTCATCATTGTCGCCGGCGTCGTCACGGGGATGGGTGGAAGCGCCGCGTCGTTTACCTCCATACCGGCCGCCGGATTTATATGGGCCGCTCTCGCCGTAATAGGCATATCGGGGCAGGCCCTTGTCGCGCGGCGTTTCTCGATATCTCACGAGACTGACGAACTCGCGATGCTATTTTATTCGAATCTTTTCGGCTCCGCGCTGCTGATAGCGTACAAAACGCTCTTCGCCGGCTGGCGAGACGCGGCGCTCGTCACGCCGCGCCTCTTTGCTCTGATGAGCCTGGTGGCCTTTACCGGCAGCTTTCTCTCCTACGGCTTCTTCTACGCGGCGCTTAAATATATACCCGCCGCGGTCGTCAGCCTCTTCTGCACGTTTGAGATAGTCGTCGCGGTCGGGCTCACCGCTCTCTTCGTCGGGCAGGCCCCGTCGCCGCACGAGGCGGCCGGCTGCGCTCTGATACTGATAGCCATCTTCTGTGCGTCGGTAGCGCCTAAAGAAAAAAGATAATGATAACGTTTTTTGGCAAGGTCGTCAGAGCACATGTTCCGCGCGGCGCTTAAGCGGGCTCGAAAAGGGAGCCCCGTGCCCGCTTCTACGCGAGCAGAGGCATCACGTCGCCCTCCGCCACCTTCAGATATATCGTCTCTCCTTCGTGATAGCGGGCGGCGGTTTCCTTCGACGTTTCAACCCTTACCATGGAGAAATTGCTTTCCGAGTCAGCGCCACGCGGGCGCACGTTGATCACGCCGGAGAATACGTCGTCTTTAACTTCGAGTATCTCGGCTTCGATGGTGTTTTTGTCGCGTTCGCTTTCCGGCACCGGAATCAGATAATGCGCGCGCACGCCGACGTAGCGGATTTCTTTAGTCACCCCGCGCGCGCAGCTGAATTCCATATTCCAGTCCTTCGCGTGTATCGTATGCGCCCCCGAGGCTTCGGCGCGTGAGAAGTTCTTGCAGCCGGAAAGAATTGCGGCCGCCAGCGTCGGTGGGGCGCCGAAAAATTCAGCCACATCCTTAACTGGCTCGGAAACGCCTTGGTTTATCACGCAGACGCGGTCACATAGCCTGTAGACTTCGTCCCTGTTGTGCGATACGTAGAGGGTCGTGCCTCTGTATTGGCGTAGAACGCGCGCCAGCTTCTGTTCGAGCTGCCAGTGTAGGAAGCTGTCGAGCGCCGAGAGAGGCTCGTCGAGCATTATTACGGTCGGGTCGCTCGCCATGATGCGCGCCAGCGCGACGCGTTGCTGCTGCCCGCCGGAGAGCTGCGAGGGGTAGTGGTCTTCGAGCCCGGAAATGAAAAACCTCTCCGCTATCTCTTTGTAGCGCTCCTCTTTGTTCTCCCTGCGTCCCGCGCCGTGTTCGAATACCGTCATTATGTTCTGGCGCGTCGTCATATTCGGGAAGAGCGCGTAATTTTGAAATAGCAGCCCGACGTGGCGCCGCTGCGGCTTGAGATTTATTTTAGCGGCCGAATCGTAGAAGGTCACGCCGTTGACTATTATGCGCCCCTCGTCCGGCGTCACGATGCCGGCGATGCATTTCAGCGTCATGCTCTTGCCGCAGCCGGAGCCGCCGAGCAGCGCGAGCACCTCTCCGCCGGCTTCGAAGCTTACGTCGAGAGAAAAGCTCCCGAGTTTTTTCCTGAATTCCACTATCGCCGACATGGGCTACCTCCGCTCGAACTCTTCGGATAGAGTGTGGCTGACGGCTTTGCCCTTCGGCTGGCGATAGCTGTTTTCGAGCATGTTGACGGCTACTAAGACGACGAATGATATAACGAGGTTCACAAAGACCCATTTGGACGCCGCGGCGTCGTTACCCTCGCGCCACAGCTGATAGACCGTCGTCGAAATCGTAGCGGTGCGCCCGGGGATGTAGCCCGTCACCATCGTCGTGGCGCCGTACTCGCCGATCGCGCGCGCGAAGGCGAGCACAGTCGCCGCTAAGATGCCGTCTTTGCAATTCGGCACCATCACGCGCCAAAAGATGTATGTATTCGAAAGGCCCAGCGTCTGAGCGCTGTAGGTCAGGTTGTGGTCGAAGGCGTCAAAGGCCCCGCGCACCGTGCGGTACATCAGAGGGAAGGTGACGACGCCTGTCGCGAATATCGCCGAGTACCACGTCATCGTCAGCTTAAAACCGAAAAAATCCAGAACGACGGAGCCTACCGGGCCGAGAGGCCCTATCGTCTTTAAGAGGAAGAAGCCTACGACCGTCGGAGGCAGGACCATCGGCAGCGTGAGCACGCAGTCTAGCACGCCCTTTATGAACTTAGGCAGCTTGGAAATGTAGTAGGCGGCGCAGATGCCGCTGAAAAACGTTATAAATGTGGAAATACCCGCTATGCGAAGCGAGTTATACAGTGGAAACCAGTCCAAAAGTATCACTCTCCGTTATCATACGCGGCGGCCTGCGCTCTGCCGCGCTGGCAAACAGCGCCCGATCTTTTTTGAATGTCAAGTCCTTTTACTGATTAAAAAGGGCCGATCGTGTCGGCCCTTTACACGAGGAGAGAGAAGAAATAATATTTGCCTGGAATATTACTTCTTCGGAATCGAAAATCCTGTCTTTGTAAATACTGCCGAGCAAGGGTCGCTCTTGAGGTATTTCACGAACGCTTCGGCCTCGGCCTTATGCTTCGTATCCTTCATGATGGCCGCCGGGTAGATGATCGGCCTGTGCGTGCCCTTCGGCGCGAAGGAGATCACTTCGACGGCGTCCGAGGTGGCGGCGTCCGTGCTGTAGACCACGCCGCAGTTGACCGCCGCCGCAGCCGTCTGAGCGAGGACTTCCTTGACGTTGCTGGCGTAGGTGATCTTGTTTTCTTTCTTGAGCTTCTCCCAGATGCCCATGTTCTTGAATATCTCTTCCGAATACTGTCCGACGGGGACGTCGGAGTTGCCGAGCGCGATCAGCTTGACCTTGTCGCTCGCCACGTCGCCGAAGCTGCGGATATTCGTCGGGTTCTGGCCCTTCGGGACGATAAGGACGACCCTGTTCGAAACGATGTCGAAGCGCGTATCGGGCATTACGAACTTGTCGTTGATCGCGTTCATCTGCTTCTGTCCGGCGGAGATAAAGATGTCGCACTCGGCTCCCTGCTCGATCTGCGTCTTGAGCGTGCCGCTTGAGTCGAAATTGTAGACTATTTTGACGTTCGGGTCGACTTTCTCATACATCTCGGCGATCTGGTTCATCGATTCCGTCATCGATGCCGCCGCAAAGACATAGAGCTCAGTAGCGGCAAACGCAGGGAGCGCGATCAGGAGTGCCGCGCAAAGCAGCGCCAAAAGCGAAAGTTTCTTCTTCATATAGAACCTCTCCTTCAAGAATTTTTGCAAACCGCGGCGCGGCCGCAATAACGCAATGAAAATTATATAACGAGCTGCGATTTATTGCAATGCACTTGCGTTGCTGAAATTAAAAAACTTAAGGCTCCGAATAAATTTATGAGACGGCGTATGACGCACGGACCGGCCGGCGTTTTTGCGCCGATTTCTCAACGTTCGTGCCGGCATCGCGAAAAAATGCGGGCTCGATTTGACTTAGATACTTTACGAAGGTACAATGTCACCGAAATTTTATTTTGGGGGTATGTTAATGCAGCTGGAGCGCTATAACGGCCACATAGAAGAGGCCGATTACCTCAATCTCCTTATGGTGGATATCGCCGGCGACATCAGGAGCGTCGCCCTGCCCAAGGGCTACGTGTCGGAGAAGATATTGAAGGACGGCATCGGCTTCGACGCTTCGAATTACGGCTACGCGAAGGTCAGCGACTCTGATATGGTCGCGGTCCCCGATATGTCCACCGCGTTTTTCGAGATTCGCGGCGATTACAAGATGCTCCACGTCCTCTGCGACGTGGTATCGGCCGACCGCGAAACCTTTGATCAGTACCCGCGCAACGTTATAAAGAAAGCGCGCGATTTCCTCCGCGAGGAGGGCATCGCGGACACGGCGAAGCTCCTCGTCGAGCTTGAGTATTACGTCTTCGAAGAGGCGGAATACAAGAGCGGCGTGGAGGGCGCGTTCTACCGAGTTAAATCCTCCGAGGGCCTCGGCGAAGAGTTTGCAAGCAGCCCGAGGGTCTCCCTGCGGGGCGCCTATCACAGGATGCCGCCGGAGGACAGCTACATGGATTTCCGCAACGAAACGGTAAAGCTGATGGACGTCATCGGCATACCGGTGAAGTACCACCATCACGAAGTCGCTCTCTCGCAGCTCGAGATAGAGCTCGACTTCATGGACATGGCACAGGCCGCCGACATGGTCTCCCTCGCGAAATGGATAATCCGCCAGGTCGCCGCGGAGTGGGGCTTGCGCGTAACTTTCATGCCGAAGCCCCTCTATAAGATGCCCGGCAACGGCATGCACGTCCATCAGTTCCTTGAGAAAGGCGGCAGCTCGATTTTCCCCGGCGATGTGCTTTTCAACCTCTCCAACGAAGGGCTTTCCTACATAGCCGGGATGCTGTCGCACAGCCTGACTGGAAGTCTGCTCGCCTTCGCATGCCCGAGCACCAACAGCTACCGCCGCCTCGTGCACGGCTACGAGGCCCCGGTCTCAGCGACATTCGCGAAGGGCTCGCGCGCGGCCGCGGTGCGCATCCCCGGCTACGTCAAAAAGGATGAGACGCGCGTCGAATACCGAACCGGCGACGCGTCGTGCAACCTTTACTTCTTCCTCGCCGCGATGGTGCTCGCCGGAGCCGACGGTATACTAAGAGGGCTGAACCCGGTCGCGCTCGGCTATCAGAGCCGGGAGGCGAGGGAGGATCTGACCTTCCCGCTGAACCTCAACGCCGTGCTCGACGGCCTTGAGAAGGACGCGGATTACCTCGCTCCGGCCTTCCCCGACAAGCTGATAGAGCTTTGGATAAAGGCGAAGCGCGCCGAGGCGGAATACGTTTACAACGCGCCGACGCCGCAGGAATACGAGCTCTATTTTTAGAGAAACGAAAAATTTATGTATAAAAGCATTATAAAGGAGGGGCGCTCGGCCCCTCCTTGAATTTTGCGCCTGAATTTGCGATTATTTCCCGAAGCTCACGCCGATCGCCGCGACGAAGCCCTTTTCCCGGAGCGACGAGCTTTCCGTCATATAGAGCACCTTTCCCGTTACCGGCGCGATGAATTTTTCGATCACCGTGCCGAAATAGTCGGTGAGCAACCCGATCATCTGGCCGCGCTTCACCATGTCGCCGACGCGCACTCTTCTGTAATATATGCCGCGCTTAGACGCGCGCACCTTTTCCATGTTCTCGAATATCTGCGGTCTGCCGACCGGCTGCTGATTCCCGCGCAGCGAGCCGAGACGGCGCATCACGTTTTTGACTCCGTCTATGTGTATCCTCACGGCCTCAGCCGACGCGGCGTTCAACCCGCCAGTCTGGAAGAGGACCGACGGGATGCCGATGTTCTCGTAAACGCTCGAGTAGCAACAGCCCTTGTCGGACCAGCGCCCCTCCGTCTCCGTGATCATGATGTTCGGCATTCCGAAGTAATAGGCCATCTCGTGGGAACGGTCGTTGAGCTCGCCGCGCCTGCCCCTGTGATACGCCGCAAAGGGGACCGAGCGTTCCTGCGCGCCGCTGCCGTGCAGGTCTATATGGTAATCGGCGCCCTTTATCTCGTCGAATATCTTCGCGGCGAGGACGTCGTTGTAATTTCCTTTGATCTGGCCGGGGAAGCAGCGGTTGAGATTATTCTCGTCCGCGAATACCGGAGTGAAAGCGCCCGTTTCGAAGGCCGCCGTGTTGCACATCGTGATTATTTTGATGCTCCCCTTTACGTCGGCCGGCGTAAGCTCGTGCAGCAGCTTTATCGCGGCAAGCTCGCTGCAGAACTCCCCGGCGTGGATGCCGGCCGTTATGACGGCTTCGGGCCCCGGCTCGTCGCCTATTATCAAGCCGACCGGAAGTTCGATCGTTTGCCCGCCGTCCGTTGGAAATTGCAGAATTTCAGTTTTTTTCCCACCCATTTTGTCTCTCTACCTCGTGTAATTTATTTATGTTGCAGCCGTGTTTGTAAGCTTTAAAACAGCTAAAAATGTTGCCATTATTATGGTATTTTGCCGGATGCCGCTTATAAATTATCCAAAAAATTTCCCCAGCTTCGGCGCCCGCCGAAGAAACAACTGAGATTGCAGCGTAAGCAGCCTATCGAAGCCACGCTTAAACCATTGGTAGTATTATACAACAACTTTCAGATTTTAGTTAAAAAAAGCGTATAAATACGCCGGTAAAGCTCTTGATTCCTCCTCTCACGCCGACGCTTTTAATTTGTATTCGAACCGTCCCCATTCTTTTCGCAGCGAGGACTATTATTGATTATTTGTTTGATCTCATCCGTTTTTCACAGAATCATACGCCGCCGCGGCTATGGCTATATCGAGCACGCAGGAGCCGACGCTCTCATATATCGTTATCTCCGAATCGTCCCTGCGCGCCGCAAGCGACCCCGTGAGGGCCTCTCCGACGGAGCCCGCGACCTTCTCCTTTGAGATAAGCCCTTTATTGAAGGGAATCAGAATGTCGCCGGCCGCTTCCCACAGCCCGTCGACGTGCTCAGTGATGATCCTGGCGGCTTTAATTACGGTTTCGTCTTCTATCTCCTGCATAAAGGGCGTGAAGGAGCCGATCGCGTTGATATGGGCGCCGGGCTTGAGCGACGAGGTGCGGAATACCGGCTTCCGCGACGTCGTGCATGTACAGACGATGTCGGAGCCGGAGACGCATTCCTCCGCGTCGGTGCATACGATGATCTTATACGGCCCGTTCCGTTCCTTTTTTATTTTTTCGGCGAAGGCTTCGGCGCGCCCGCGGCTTACGTCGAAAAGGCGCAGCTCGCTCAGCCCGCGCACCTCCTGAATCGCCAGCACCTGTGTGAAGGCCTGTATCCCGCTTCCGATCACGCCGAGCCTGCGCGCGTCTTTCCGCGCCATCAGCTCCGTCGCTATGCCGGCGCTGCCTCCGGTCTTCACCGCCGTCAGCCAGTTGGCCTCTATTATCGCGAGCGGCTCGCCCGTCTCCGCCGAGTAAAGGCTTATCTGCGAGAGGACGCTCGGCAGCCCCTTGGATGCGTTGCCGGGAAAGACCGACGAAAACTTGGCGCCGAAGATCGGCATATTCGTACAGACGGCGGCGAGCCACTGCCCGCAGTTTTCTTCGCCGCGCACCGGGGCCACGATGCGTCCGGCCGCGTACATTTCGCCCTTTGCACAGGCCCTGTAGGCTTCTCTAAATATCGGCAGGGCCATCTTCATATTTACTACTTTTTTGACCTCTTCCTCAGTGATGATGAGAAAATCCTTTATCATGACAAACGCCCCCCTTTGATATAGTTTTGTTTTTTTAACATAGCGTAAGATAGTTTTGCAACCGATGCGATTAAGATAAATCATGCGGGGCTTTTAGTCAAATATCAGCCAAACGCTTTAAGATGATTTTTTGCCGGAAGGCCGCGCGTAGCGGCCTGTATTTTCCGGCGCTCGAAAAAGGTGATAAAGCGCAAAAAAGTTGTATCGATTCGTACCGTTGATGTATCATATGCGCGTAAGGAATCAAAGTCAAAATGCGGCGCGTCTCAGCCGCGTCTCATATCCAAGCATTTTTAGGAGGAATGGCGATGATCAAAAAAGAACGTCTGGCGCGCCTTGCCGAAGAGCTGAAAAATAGGGGGCTCGACGCGCTTTACATCGGGCCGTCGGCGGACCTTGAATATATCGGCGAGTTCCGCTCTTTCCCGGATGAGCGCGTGCGCGGGCTGATGGTCGGCAGCGACGGAAGATGCTTCGCGCTGACGCCGCTGCTTTACAGAGAGGAAATGATGGACGCTTTCGGCGACCTGCCCTTTTACTCTATGTGGGACGATCACGAAGGTTTCGCCGGCGCTTTTAAGCGCGGATGCGAACATCTCGGCGTGAGTGGCGGCAAGGTGGCGTTCAACGACGGAGTGCGCGCGGTCGACCTCTTCGCCATGCTCGAAGCCGTAGACATTCAGCCGGCGAACGGGCAGGATCTGCTCGCAAACATGCGCTCGCGCAAGGACGGCGAAGAGCTCGACAGACTGCGCCGGGCAGGCGCGATAATAGACGGCGTCGTCGAAAAGCTCTATACGTTTATAAAGCCCGGAATGAAAGAGCGCGACGTCATAAGGGCGATCCCAGATTTTATCGAAGAGCTAGGCGGGGAGGGGGAGTCCTTCGCGCCTATAGTCGCGAGCGGCCCCAACGGCTCGATGCCGCACTACGGCGGCGACCGGCGCGTGATAGAGGAGCACGACTCCGTGATACTCGACCTCGGCTGCCGCTACAAGTCGTACTGCTCCGACACTACGAGGACCTTCTTCGTCGGCGAGCCGACGCGGGAAATGCGCGAAGTATACGAGATAGTGCGCCGCGCGCAGGCCGCCGGCGAGGCCGCGGTAAAGCCCGGCGTCACGGCGGAGGAGGTCGACCGCGCGGCGAGGAGGGTGATCGTCGACGCCGGTTATGGGAAATATTTCTTCAACCGCGTAGGGCACGGCGTGGGCATAGCGGTGCACGAGACGCCGTTCATCATCGAAGGGAATAAAAAGCCGCTCGAGCCCGGCAACGTATTCAGCGTCGAGCCCGGCATATACATCCCCGGCAAATTCGGCGTGCGTATCGAAAACCTCGTCGCCGTCAAACCGGACGGTACGGCCGAAGCGCTGAACAAAACGACGAGAGAGATGAGAATCATAAAATAAGCGTAACGCAAGCAGTGTGAAATGAATACCGCCAGGCTCATTTAGCGCCGGGCGGCATTTTTGTACTGCGCTATATATTTTTGTACTTTAAAAGATAAAAAATTATAGCTTTTTGTTAAAATGGATACTAAAAAGTGTGAAAGTATGTTATCCTGTCTTCTGAGGTGAATTTTATGGGAGAAAAGTCATCGCTGTCGGCGCAGGTATATGAAAGCATAAAAGAGGGGATAATATCGCTGAAATATCCGCCGGGATCGGTGCTTAAAGAGCGCGAGCTCTCCGAAAGCCTCGGCGTCAGCCGCACGCCTGTCCGCGAAGCGATACAGCGCCTTTCCCAGGAGTCATGGCTCGTACCGGGAGAGGGCAAAAGAATGCAGGTGCGCCCCGTCACTACGGCCGACATACATGAGATCATCCAGATCCGCAACCTTGTGGAATTCGCCGCGGTAGACGAGCTGATCATGCACGGAGAGCCGCGCGTCGTAGCAGGGCAGCTTGATTCCATATTAAACGAAATGAAGGGCGCGAAGGAAGAGTTCACACTTGTGACGCTCGACCTCAAATTCCATCACCTGCTGGTCGAAAGCATGAATAACGAAAGGCTTTTGAGATTCTGGGGCACCGTGCAGGACGAAGTTAAGAGAATGGGGCTGTTGAGGCTCAGAGGAAACGACCGCTGGCACGAGGTGATAAACGAGCACGGGCGTATGGTGGAGACCCTTTGGGACAAAGATCTGCAAAATACCAGGCTCGCGCTGAGGGAACATTTGGAACGCAGCTATGCCAATCTGATAAGCGAATCGGAATAACGGCGGGATAATAAAAAGAATAATTTAAGCATTGCATTCTAATTGAAAAAAGAGAATCGAAAAAAGATTCTCTTTTTTGTTTTTATAAGCCCGAGTATCCTCTTGACAAAATTGCATTCAAAATAGATAATTTGCATGCCAAGAAGTTAAGAGTATGCAATGTTATTGCGATTAAAGCTAAGTTAGAGAGGAGCAAGCAGTGTGAAATTTACTGTTTTAGAGAAAAACGGAAAAGAGAAAGTCATAGACTTTATTCCGAAGCATATCATCAATGCGGGCTACACAGGACGCGACCAGACGGCTGTGCAGGCCCACATCGACGAACTGAAGGAAAAGGGCATTCCCGCGCCCGACAAGACGCCTGTCTATTTCGTCAAATTCGGCGACAGGCTGACTCAAGAGGAAAAGTTCGAGGTACTTGATGAAACGGATCATTCCGGAGAGGCTGAATTCGCGCTCTTCTTCGACGGGGATGAGATATACGTAGGCGTCGGCAGCGACCACACCGACCGCAAGCTCGAAGAGGTAAACATTCCTAAAGCGAAGCAGATGTACCCCAACACAGTGAGCAGAAAGCTCTGGAAGCTGAGCGACGTCGTCGACCATTGGGACGATATAACGCTCCGCAGCTGGATAAAGGTAAACGGGAAGAAGACTCTCTTCCAGGAAGCAAAGCTGACGGCCATGCTGGATGCGGCGGATCTTATCAAAAGGACGAAAGAACTTCTTCGCAGCCCCGAGGAAACTGACGGGCTCGTTCTCTACTCCGGGACCGTCGCATCCCTTTTCAGCGCGGACTACAGCCCGTATTTCGAGACGGAACTCGAAGATCCGGTCCTCGGAAGGAAGCTTGGCGAATCCTACGAAATGACCTGCGTCTCGTCTTGGTATAAAGGCGATTGACTTTTACACAAATAAATCATAAGGAGGAGCTTCTATCATGGCAAAACAGGAATACGAAATTCGCGACGTCGATCTCAACGGCGAGTGGCGCCTTGTCGAAGGCGGCTACAACGGAACGATGGAGAAAATCCTCTCCTACGACCCGGAGACCGGAAACTACACAAGGCTCCTTAAGTTCCCTCCACGTACGGAGATGCCCGAAGTGCTGACGCACGACTTCTGCGAGGAGATCTACGTCGTCGACGGATACCTTACCGACACGAAAAAGAATCTCACGATGGCCAAAGGTTACTATGGCTCGCGCCTTCCCGGCATGGAGCACGGCCCCTACAGCATTCCTCTCGGCTGCATGACGATGGAGTTCCGCTATCAGGACCCCAACAAGCCTATCAGCAAGGACTGCTCGCTGCTCAAAAACAAGCTCGGCGCACCCAGATAAAACCTTCGCGGGTTTTATCGCCCCGAGGCGTTTATATGACGAGTAAGCGCCTCTATTTAAGGATTTTTCTTTATTTTTGGAGGATGAACATATGAAACCGAATCTTGCCGTGGAATACTGCGGCGTCAAATTCAAAAACCCGATGCTCATAGCTTCCGCTTCTCCCAGCAAAAACGCCGAATACATGCGCAGATGCGCCGAGTCGGGGGCCGGCGGGGTCATCGCAAAGACGTACAGCCCGGAGCCGCTCGCGCAGCAGTATGTCTCGCCCCGTTTCACGGTCCTCAACAAAAAAGGCTGGCCGCACAGCTATTCGAACTATTCCTGCGAATTCCTCGCGACCTATGACACGGAAGGATGGATGCGCGAGATGAAAATCGCGAAGAAGGAGTGCGACGAAAGAAACTGCACTCTCGTAGGCAGCATCTCCGGCAATTCCAGGGAAAGCTGGGCCGACTTAGCGAAGCGCATGGAGGGGATCGGGCTTCCGATGCTCGAGCTCAACTTCGGCTGCCCGCACCCGAAGGACCTCGGCTACAAGAGCGGGCAGGAACTCGGCAACTCCCCCGACGCGGCGGCGGAAGTCACGAATATCGTATGCAATGCGGTAAAAATCCCCGTATTCGTCAAGCTGACGAGTGAAGCGGTCAATATCGTCGACGTTGCCGGACGCTGCAAGGAGGCCGGAGCTTCGGGCTTCACCGTGGTAAACCGCTTCTCGGCCCTCGACGTCGATATCGAGACGGGACGCCCTATACTGCACGGAGGCTACGCCGGAGTCGGCGGCCCCTGGATGCGCCCGATCACGCTGAAGTGGATAGCGAAGATCACCTCTGCCCACGGTATGCCTATCTCGGCGACGAACGGCATATTCGGCTGGGAAGACGTCATCAAGTGCATCATGTGCGGCGCGACGACGGTCCAGACCTGCACCGCCATTATGTACGGCAAAAAACAGTTCGCCGAAGTCAAAAACTTCCTCGGCGGAGTCGAAAAGTATCTCGTCGATTACAACATAGACGACATCAACAAACTCCGCGGGGTAACGCTGCCGCAGATCGTCACATGGGACAAGGTAGACCGCGAGCACAAGGCGATAAGCAAAGTCGACAGGGAGAAGTGCGTCGGCTGCGGAATGTGCCCGAGCTGGTGTTTCTACGACGCGATAACGCTCATAGAGGACGGCGGAAAGAAAAAGTCCTTCATCGATCCGAAAAAGTGCGACGGCTGCGGCCTCTGCGCCGCGCTCTGCCCAAAGGACGCGATAAAGATGGAATGTGACGTGCCCATTTATATGGGAGATTTTAATTAGAAGATAGATTATGTTGATTAACGGCAGACTGTCCATAGTTCGCGGCGGCGGCGACATCGCGACGGGAATAATCTACAGGCTGTGGAAGTGCGGCTTCAAGGTGCTTGCGCTTGAGATCAGCAAGCCTCTTGTGGTTAGGCGTACCGTATCGGTGGCCTCTGCCGTCTTCAGTGGAAAATGTACAGTCGACGGAATGCCGGCGGCGCTTGTTTCTTCTCCGGAAGATGTTTTTTTAAGCAGCGGCGTCTCGGTTATTGTCGATCCGGAAGGAAAATCTATCGCTAAACTGCATCCACATGTGGTGGTGGACGCGATAATGGCGAAAAAAAACACGGGAACAACAATTGATATGGCGCCACTGGTCATAGGCGTAGGTCCGGGATTCACAGCAAACGTTGACGTTCATTATGTTGTCGAAACCAAAAGAGGGCATACCCTAGGCAGGGTGATTTCCGAAGGAGCGGCGATCCCAAACACAGGAATCCCGGGAACTGAAGGCGGCTATACTACTGAACGCTTGTTAAGGGCTCCGGCTGACGGATACCTGGCCCCTTGCAGAGAGATCGGCGATCACGTTGAGCCCGGAGCGCTGATCGGTACAGTCGACGGCGTCGAAGTCCGCGCTCATATCCGCGGGATGCTCAGAGGGTTGATACATCCTTCTGTCTATGTTACTAAGGGCATGAAGATAGGGGATGTGGACCCGCGCGATATACGCGAGCACTGTTTTACGATCTCAGATAAAGCGTTCGCCGTTGCAGGCGGTGTGCTGGAAGGCGTTTTAAGAGGAAGTTGAATATACTCCGATTGGCAGGAGGTTTGTAGATATAATGGAAGCGCGAGAACTCAATTTTACTGTGAACGGCAAACCCCAGAAAATCGAAATACGCACAAATTGGACTCTTGCTCAAGTCCTGCGTGATAAACTCGGGCTTTTGGGGACAAAAATCGGATGCGGTGAAGGCGAATGCGGAGCTTGTACCGTGTTTATGAATGGCAAGACCGTTACTTCGTGTTTGGTCCTCGCCGTACAGGCGGAAGGTTCCGAAATCATAACTATTGAAGGATTGTCAGACGGTAAAACGCTGCACCCTGTACAGCAGGCATTCGTGGATGTGGGCGCCATTCAGTGCGGCTATTGTACGCCGGGCATGGTAATGTCAACTGTCGCTTTGCTGCAGAGACACCCTGACCCGACTGATGAGCAGATTCGCTACGGCCTGACGGGGAATCTTTGCCGCTGCACTGGTTATCAGAAGATATTCGAAGCGGTAAAGCTCGCCTCAAAAAGAATCAGGGGGGCTGCATGATGTCGGATGTTCATTTTGAAAAAGGCAATTTTACGGTAGTAGGTACAAAACAACCTTACGTCGATGCTTTTGACAAAGTCACTGGCCGCACAACTTATATAACGGATTTTTCTCTTCCTGGGATGCTTCATGGAAAAGCTCTACGTAGCCCGTATCCTCATGCGCGTATTCTTTCGATAGATACCTCAGCGGCTGAAAAAGTGCCTGGAATAAAATGTGTGATTACCGGCAAAAACATACGGCAAAATAAATGGGGACCTGTAACGAAAGACGAATATCTGCTCGCCGTCGACAAAGTAAATTTTGTTGGAGACGAGGTCGCGGCTGTGGCCGGCATTGATGAGGAAGCGTGTGAGGAAGCCCTTTCAAAGATCAAAGTGGAATATGAGCCTTTGCCGGCCATACTCACGATGCACGACGCGATGAAAGAAGGCGCTCCGGTCATACATGAAGCTTTCCCGCGCAATGTCAATCATCATTTCGATATTCCACGCGGCGATATAGAATCTGTTTTTAAAAACGCATATCTCGTACATGAAGGCGAATATGAGACACAGCTCGAATATCAGGCATATATAGAGCCTATGGGTGGTGTGTCGACATGGGACAGCAAGGGCAATCTGACAATTTATGCCGGAATACAGACGCCGACGTGGTCAAGAAATGACTATGCCGTTGCTCTTGATATGCCGGTTGAAAAAATAAGGATAGTGCAGCAGTATTTCGGAGGAGGGTTCGGAGCTAAACTTTCTCAGCAGGTTCACCCGCTGGGGGCGCTTATCGCCAAGTACGCCGGGCAGCCGGTAAGGTTTGTCTTAGACAGGTCAGAAGATTTTCAGTGCGGCTTGCCGAGGGTCCCGATGTATTTCAGAATCAAAACTGCCTGGGATAAAAATGGTAAATATCTTGGCAAATATACATACATACTTGCGGACAACGGCGCATACGCGTCTTACGGGGCTCCTATTGCGCTGACGGCAATGTATCGTATAGACATCATGTATCAAGTTCCGGTGCTGCGCTCTGTGTGCGATTTGGTTTATACAAATAAGGTCCCCACGGGCTGCTTCAGAGGTTTTGGAAATACTCAGATGCACCTTGCGCACGAATCCCACATTGATGAAGTTGCTGAGATGCTCGGAATCAGTGCGCAGGAATTACGCTATCGCAATCTTGCTGTTCCGGGCTATAAAAACCCGCATGGTTGGAAGACCAACAGCTGCGAAATCAGACAGTGCATTGAAAAAGCAGTTAAAAAGTCTGATTACGACAACAAACGCAAGGAGCTTGCCGAAGAGAACGAGAAGAATGATTCTATAAAAAGAGGCATCGGACTTGCCGGGGCCGTCCATGTTTCCGGTAATAGGTCGTTCATCAAGCCTTTCGAAGGCGCTGGCATAATCCTAAGAATGAATGAGCAGGGCCGTGTGTATGTCTACAGCAACGAACCTGATATGGGACAGGGAATAAGGACTACGCTTAGCATTTGCGTCGCCGATGGCTTAAAGCTCGACTTTGATCGCATATGCGTTCCAGATCCTGATACGAACGTAGTTCCCTTTGGCCTGGGCTGCTTTGCCAGCAGAGGAACATATATGGCGACTGGCGCTTTGCATGTGGCCATAGAGGATATGAAGGGCAAGCTGCTTAACCTCGCTTCGGATCTGCTGTCACTTCCCAAGGAAGAGCTTGAGTTAGAAAATGGTTCCGTAGTATCGAAAAATGACAAATCAAAAAGAGCGACATATGCAGAGCTTGCATGGAAACACGTGTGTGACTTCCCCGGACAGCACATACTCGGAATCGGACATTTCACACCCGCCGGGGTCGAATACCCCGACGCGACAAAATACAACAATATTTCCGGCGGATATGCCTTTGGCTGTGACGTTGCCGAGGTGGAAGTCAATACTAATACAGGGGAAATAAAGGTCTCGAATATCTGGGCGGTCCACGATGTCGGTCAGCCTATAAATCGCTTGGCCTTAGAAGGGCAACTTCAGGGAGGTATAGCTCAGGGGTACGGATGGGCCGTAATGGAGCATTTGAAATACAATCCTGATGGAAAGGCGGCAAATGCTTGCTTCCTCGATTATCAAATCCCTACTGCTGCCGATATACCTAATATAGATGTTGACTTTGCCGACAGCTTTGAGTGGACGACGGGATTTGGAGCTAAATCGATAGGCGAGTGTGCAACAAATCCTGCTGCGCCTGCGATACTCAACGCCATATACAATGCCATAGGAATAAGATTTCACAACCTTCCAATAACCGCAGAAAAAGTTTTTAGCGCGTTACGTGAAAAAGAAAAAGCGTCAAAGACGGTGGAATAGGGGGGAGGCCCGGATCATGTTTAATATATCTTACATTGCTCCCGATAAGCAGGTGGATGCGCTCAATTATCTCTATGAACATAAATGCGCACGCGTATTGGCTGGGGGAACTGACCTTATCGCCAAATGGAAAAAGATCGGTCACCCTGATATGGAGCTGCTTGATATCCGCAATATAGAAGGCTTCAAAGAGATCTCAGCGTTTGAAGGATGGCTCTTTATAGGTACGGCTGTGACTATGGATATGGTGCAGTACAGCGACGTTATTCGCGAGAAGTATCCTATACTTGCGGAAGCTGCCGGAATGGTGGGCTCAGTACAGGTGAGGAACATGGCGACGATAGGCGGAAACAGCTGCAATGCAGCGCCGTCGGCAGATACCGTCTTGCCGTTGATTGTTTACGATGCCGAAGCCGTCATCGTTTCGAAAAATGCTGAAAGACGCCGTCCATTGAAAAAATTCTTTTTAGGTCCGGGCAAGACTATCCTGCAGCAGGGCGAACTGCTCAAAGGATTTATTCTTCCTCTGCCAGCGCCCGCGACATATGCCTCGTTTGTCAAGCACAGCCGCCGTGCGGGGATGGATCTAGCGACGGTCGGCACAGCGGTAAAGCTCAGCTTCGAAAAGGGCGTGATCGGCGATATTAAGATCGCTCTGGGCGCTGTAGGACCTGTACCTATCTTTATCGAAGCTCTTGAACAATTTATCGGCTTGAAGCTTGACGGCGATGCGGTCGAACGCTTGGCGCGTATTTCAGAAGAGCAGGCAAGACCGATAACTGACGTCAGAGGAAGCAAGGAATACAGAAAAGATATGGTCTACGAAGAGGTAAGATCCTCTCTGTTGAAAATTGCTGCTGCAATGTAACAAGTAATACAATGCGGATTTGAATCGTCACTATCGAATCTTTCAGTACGCAGGCGTAGAAAAGCCGGCTTTTTGCCCTGCGCGCTGTTGGAGTAGTGCCTTAAACATGCTGTGCAACGCATTTCAAAAACTGAAGATAAAGGGGAGCTGCAAATATGGCAATATTTGAAAAAGGCCCTGGGTTCGCTGAAGGGTTGCGTTCTTTTTGGGGCGACCAGAACTTTGCAAACGTAAGCAACGGAATAATCGACGGACTGGTATTTGGAATTATAGCTATTCCGCTTATACAGAAGGCCTGTTCCGTTGCGAACCTGCCGCCTGAGGTCGTCGAAAGCTGGCTTGTCACAGTCTATGTCGGCGGAGGCATCATAAGCTGCATAATGGCGCTTTATTACAAACTTCCCATAGTCGGCGCATGGTCTATCCCTGGCGCTATGGCCCTTGCGCAGGTACTCGGCAATTTCACTCTACCTGAAATTGTAGGAGGATTTCTGGTCGCCGGCCTCTTTGACCTGATTTTGGGGCTTACTGGCACAGTCAGACTGCTGGTTAGGAAGATACCGGGCGCCGTAATGATGGCGATGGTTGCGGGCACTCTGTTCGGGTGGGGTTCAAAATGCGTGACGTCATTTAAGACCGCTCCTGTAATATGCGCATGCGGCGTAATCGGATTTGTGGTCTGTAAAAAATTCCTCAAAAAGATTCCCGCTGTCATGGGCACACTGATAGCAGTTTTCATAGCTTCTATAGCAATGGGTAAACTTACAGCGGTACCGCTTGATTTCTCAATCGCCAAACCGATGTTCGTCATGCCGGCGTTCAACTTTAAGGCGGCCCTTTCTATAGGAATCCCGCTTGGCCTTTTGGTCGTCTGCGCCGAGAATATGCAGGCGATAGGTGTTCAGGTTGCGATCGGCAAAAAACCTCCAGTCACGGCAATGACAGTTGTGAGCGGCATCGGCGGGATAGTGGCGCCATTCTTCTGCGGGCATAACTGCAACATCGCCGGTCCGATGACTGCGTGGGCCGGCAGCGACGACTGCGGGGACGTCGATAAGCGCTATGTGGCGGCGGTTTGGTGCGGCGTCGCTTTCGCGCTTACTGGGATCTTTGCGAAATTCACGATGGGGCTGCTCGCGATGATACCGGCCGAAGCGCTCAACATGGTCGTCAGCCTGACGCTTATCGGCATGATAATCGGCGCTCTCGGAGATTCTTTCGGCTCCGGGAAATTTAAGTTTGGCAGCTTTGCCTCATTCATCACGGCGGCGAGCGGCGTAACATTCTTCGGCATCGGTTCGGCGTTCTGGGCTCTCTTTGCCGGTACGATCATCACGCTTCTCCTTGAGAAGGGTGATTACGACGCGATGGTCTCGCCGCTTGATTAACACAGATTAGGTATAATTCTCATATGGCGTGGCGCAGCTCGGCCGCATCGCTGCGCCACGCCAGATTAATTCATGGACAAGGAGTGGATGTATTTTGAAAGTTTCATCTATTCAGCTGGAAATCAAAAACTCGCGCAGCAAAGACGGGACCATTGACTACGTTCTCTCATTGATGGACAGGTGTGCCGGAGACGATCTGATCATTCTGCCTGAACTTTGGAACGTCGGCTTCTTCGGCTACGACGAATATAAGTCGTCGAGCGAGCCGATAAACGGCAAGACCGCTTCGGCGATATCGAAAAAGGCGAAGGAGCTCGGCGCGTACGTTTATTCGGGGAGCTTCGTGGAAAACAAAGACGGCAAATATTACAACGCCAGCGTCCTCTTCGACCGCGAGGGGCGCGACATCCTCGAATACAGAAAAATGCATCTCTTCTCGTACAACTGTAAGGAGCCTGAGATACTCACACCGGGCGAAGAGATTTCCGTAGCGTCCACCGAATTCGGACGCTTCGGGCTTGCGACCTGCTACGACCTGCGCTTCCCGGAGCTTTTCAGAAAGATGGCTGTCGAAAAGGGCGCCGAATTTTTCCTCGTGACGTCCGCTTGGCCCTTCCCGAGGGTCGAGGCCTGGAACGCGCTGAACCAGGTGCGCGCGCTTGAGAATACCTGCTATTTGATCTCCTGCAACGCGGTCGGTGTCGACCGCGGCGTCCGCCTCGCCGGCCACAGCCAGATCGTGGACCCGTGGGGCTACGTGTTGGCCGCGTCAGGCTACGAAGAGACGATCGTCAGAGCCGAGATACCGGCGGGCAGCGTTGCGAGAATACGAAAAGAGTTCCCCGTCCTGAAGGACAGGCGCCTGACGGTTTAAGGTTGCAAAGGAAGAGATATCGCACAGCAGAGAAAATATGTTGCCGAAGAAGATGAAGAGATAATCAAGTACCTAGGCGAAAACGGTATGACCGTCTATAGGATGAACGCTAAGGAGTCTGGCGAGTTTGAAAAAGCGTTGCATCCTGTATACGAAGCTTTCAGCGATATGTCGCCGGGATGCAAGAGAACTATTGACACGGTGCTTAACGCCAAAAAGGCGCCGAGTTATTAAAATTGAAAGGCGTGATTCTCCCCGCCGCGGCGCTGACAACATGATATGAAATACTTTCCCACCGTGCTGGCATCTGAGATATCCTTTGAAACGTCGCCCCGGGTGGGAAAATTTGTATCTTTACATGCCAGTCACAGAAACGTAGAATATTAGAATAGAATACTAAACTAAAATGAAAGGGCCGCAGTTTCCACTTTGGCTGCGGTATTTTCTCTATCGTTGAGGAGGAGCCAATGGAAAAACGGGGTGGTATGGTCGTATATATATCATATGCGCTGTTGATTTCAGCATATTTTTTATGTTGCCTGATAGGGACGTCCGGTGTGGTGGTTCTTCCGGTCCTTTCTTCCGCTATGGGGCTCTCCCCTGCCATAGTGGGACTTGTTTCCGGGATGTACTTTTACGGTTATACGATAACTCAGCCGTTTTGCGGAAAGATGTGCGACAGCAAGGGGCC
Source organism: Synergistes jonesii (assembly GCF_000712295.1). Classification (NCBI taxonomy): domain Bacteria; kingdom Thermotogati; phylum Synergistota; class Synergistia; order Synergistales; family Synergistaceae; genus Synergistes; species Synergistes jonesii. The sequence goes on from NZ_JMKI01000006.1 coordinate 22,799, forward strand.
GCTTTTCATGGAAAGCTGCGGCATCATAATCTTCGCTTTCGGGCTTGCGCTCTTTGCCGCGGCCGATAATGTTCTCATGCTCTGCACCGCGCGCTTTTTACTCGGAGTGGGGGCCGGCCCGACATTTTGCAGTCTGATGGTTTTCCAGGCGAAGGCTTTGCCCCGGCATCTGTTTTCGAAGTTTATGGGGTTGACGATAATGCTTGGGAATTTAGGCGGAGTAGTGTCAGTCGCCCCTCTTGGCTTCGCGATAGATAAGCTTGGCTACAGGAACGTGCATTATCTACTGGGCGCGGTTTCGTCCGTGTTGTTTGTACTGCTGCTTTCAATGCTTCGCAGGCTCCCGTTCGAAAAAGACGAAACCGCCGCTTCAGGTAAAGACGACGTTTTACGCGGGTTTGGCATCATGCTCGGAAGCCGGCAGCTTACGGTTATTGTTTTCGTATGGCTGATCGTGATGGTTCTACAAATGAACTTGATTGGGCTCTGGGGGGTCGAATGGCTGAGAAAAACATGCCTGTTGTCCGAGAATCTCGCAAGGGCTTGTATGTCTATGGGAGGCATCGGAGTCCTTGCCGGAGCTCTTGCGGTGGGAATCGCCGGCAATCTTTTTTCTAAATCGATCATCTTTTTAAGGGGCTTTTACATGCTGCTGATCGCAAGCCTCGCACTGTTGATTCTTAGCGTGAGCCGTTCATGCCAGTGGCAGCTTCTTGCCGGTATCACCTTTATCATCGGCATGACGCTCGGTATTATAAACGTTTTGTGCAATGTTTTCCTCTATAAGATAGTGGGGGCGGGCGTTGTAGGTACCGTAACGGGGGCGTGTAACCTCGTCCTCTTTTTAAGCGTTTTGCTGAGTCAATGGTTCTCAGGTGCATTTATTCAGAAGTGGGACGCGGCGGCATTTTTATCGGATTTTTCGTCCATATCGGCGTTTTTTGTCCTTATTGTGCTGCTTGCCTCTGCCGTGTTGTTCCTGTTCCTTTGCACGGATTACAAGGACGTTTAGTATCAAAGCCGCGAGGCCGCGAGGGAGAAAATGTAAAAGTGGCGGCGCGCGGTTTTGTTTACCGTGTTTGCCGCCGTTTATATTGCTATGGCGGACGATAAATGTCAAGGCGCGCGTTTGCTCAAGTACCGTATTTATGGTTAGCGTATGCTCTGCATGTAATTTTGTCGGCTTGCATATTTATTTTCGATAATTTCGCGGCATTTCCCTTCCTGTGATATGTGATATATAATCCTCAATTATCAAACGAAACGTTGGGGGCGGTGGTTTTGGAGGGGAAGAACAGTTTTCTTTCGCCGGTTTTCGTGCGGCTCTTTCTGCCGTTCGGGCTGGGGTATTTTTTATCCGTTTTTCTCGGCTGCGCGAACGCGGTGATGTCGCCGCTGCTCGTTTCGGAGTTTTCGCTCTCTCCCGCGGATCTCGGCTTTATGAGTTCCGTTTATCTGATTTTTTTCGGTGTCGCGCAGTTTCCGATCGGGGTTTTTCTTGACCGTTTCGGCGCGCGGCTGACGCTCGCTCCGTTTTTGATATTTGCGGTCGCCGGCGCCGCGCTTTTCGGCGCGGCCCGCGGCTTTGGCGCGCTCGTCCTTTCACGCGCGCTCGTCGGCGTCGGCCTTGCCGGCAGCCTTATGGCGGCTTTCAAGGCTTTTGCCGCCTGGCTTCCGGCCGAAAAGCTGCCGGTCGCTTACAGCGCGCTCTCTCTTATGGGCGGGCTCGGCGGGATGTTCGCGACGCGCCCCGTCGCGATGGCTTTCGACGCGATCGGCTGGCGCGCCGTTTTCTTTGTGCTTGCCGCCGCGACGCTCGCATACGCGGCGGCGGTATGGTTCGTGGCTCCGAAGGATGAGCCTGGCGGCTCGGCGGAGAAAGTGCCTCTGCTGCGTCTGCTTTCGCAGATGTTCGCCTTTTTAGGAGAGAGGCGTTTCCTCTGCGTCGCGGCTCCGGCGACGGCGGGGCAGGGCGTCTTTTTCGCGTATCTCTATTTGTGGATCGGGCCGTGGATGTACGACGTGGCGGGCTTCGGCGAAGCGTCGGCCGGAGCCTGCATGATGGCGGCCTTCGGCGGCGCGGCCGCGGGCTTCTTCCTGAACGGCGTGCTTGCCGAGTGGTTTGAGGATAGGGGTTGGCTCTCCTGGGAGCAGTTTTATCTGCTTTCAGGTGCGTTCGTAGCCGTTTTTCTCGCCGTGATAGCCGCCGTAAACGGCGCCGCGGCCGCGCCCCTCTGGTGTATCGTGATGTTTTTCGCGGCGATGGCGATGATATCTTTCCCGATAACGCGCCGGATGTATTCTGGCGGCGAGGTCGGGCGCGCTCTGTCGCTTTTGAATTTCATCATATTCCTCTTTTCGTTCCTTATTCAGTGGCTCGTCGGGATCGCTCTTGATTTTTATCCCGTAGCCGGCGGGCATTTCTCGCCGGAAGGGCACAGGGTGTGCGTCCTTGCGGTCGCCCTCTTCAATCTTGCCTGCTGCGCTTACTTCGCCCTCGGAATGAAGCTCGGCTGGCTGCGCCGAGGCTGATCTGCCAAGGTGCGAAGGGGAAATTTTTATACAGATTTTTCATTTGCATAGCAAGAATGTATATTTACAGCCGGCAATTCTTTGCGAGGGGCGCAGTGAAGGATGAAATTTTGCTTTCGCCGCTCTTTTTGTGAAAAAAGAAAGAGTATCGGCGTTCGCCGGTGAAAAGGTGTCGGGCGCGCCTTTAACATTTCACGCGCTCTCTGTTATCATTACGCTATGAAGTCATCCGCTTTGGAGGCGCGAAATGAAGATATATAAAATCACAGCCGAGGAAATAGCCGAAAAGGTGCGCGATCTGGCCCTTGCCGCGAACATGTATCTGCCCGAGGACGTTAAGTCTTCGCTTGCCGCCGCGCGCGCCGCGGAAAAAATGCCGCAGGCGCGCGCCGTTTACGAGGAAATAATCAAAAATGCGGAGCTCGCCGCGGAAAAATATATGCCGATATGCCAGGACTGCGGGATGGCGGTCATCTTCGCGGAGTTCGGGCAGGATCTGTTCGTAGAGGGAGGCGGCGCCTCCGACGCGCTGAACGAAGGCGTCCGCAGGGCCTACGCGGACGGCTATCTGCGCAAATCCGTCGTCTCGGACCCGCTCTTCGCGCGCAAAAACAGCGGAGACAACACGCCGGCAGTGATACACTGGCGCATAGAGCCCGGACATTCTCTGAAAATCACGGTCGCGCCCAAGGGTATGGGCAGCGAGAACATGAGCCGCATATTCATGCTGAAGCCGGCGGACGGCGTGGAGGGCGTCGTGAACGCCGCTGTCGAAACGGTGCGCGCCGCGGGCTCGAACCCCTGCCCTCCGGTCGTGATAGGCGTAGGGATAGGCGGCAATTTCGAGACCGCTCCGCTCGCCGCGAAGGAAGCTCTGCTCGTCCCCTGCGGCAAGCGCAATCCCGTCGGCTTTTACGCGGAGATGGAGGAGCGCATCCTGAACGAGGCGAACAGGCTCGGAATAGGCCCGGCCGGCATAGGCGGAAGCGTGACGGCGCTCGACGCCCACATCGTAGCGCGCCCGACTCATATCGCCGGGATGCCGGTCGCCGTCAATCTCTGCTGCCACGCGCTGAGGCACGCTTCCGGGCGCATCGAGGGGAGGCCCTGCAATGAGTGAGAGTAAATTCGTAACGCTGCCGCTCGACGATGAAGGCGCGAAGGCGCTTCACGCCGGCGATATAGTGAGGCTCTCCGGAAAGATTCTCGTCGGGCGCGACGCGGCGCACAAGAGGATAGCCGACGCGATAAACGCGGGAGGAGAGCCGCCGTTTTCGATAGACAATGAAATCATCTATTATGCGGGGCCCGCCCCGACGCCGCCCGGCGCCGTGATAGGCCCGATAGGGCCGACGACGAGCGGGCGCATGGATCCCTACACGCCGCTTCTCCTCTCCAAAGGACTGCGCGGGATGATAGGCAAGGGCAAACGCGCGCCGGAGGTGCTCGCCGCGATAAGGGAGCATAACGCGGTATACTTCGGCGCGACCGGCGGCACCGCGGTGTTGCTCGCCGCCTGCGTCAAAAGCGCGGAGCGCGTCGCATACGAAGATCTCGGTCCCGAAGCCGTGCTGCGCCTGGAGGTGGAGGAGATGCCGCTCATAGTCCTCGCCGACTGCCACGGCGGCGACCTGTACGAAATCGGCCCCGCGGAGGCGAGAAGTCATCGAACAACGTTGAAAAATTGCTGAAAGCCGTGCGTCCGCCGGGTGATGTTTATATCCGAGCCATAAATAAGACTAACGTCAATAAACTTCAGGCACTGTGCACGGAAATAGTTTTTCCTGTTTTAACGGCCCCGTCTTAATGCTGAGTGGGATCGTCCTCGGAGAAGCATGGCGGGGAGATGTAGCTCCACAAGCTCCGGCAGGGTTTGTCTCCGTGGCATTTGAGAGCGTGTTTTTCTCCCGCGTATACGTAATAGGAGTCGCCGGGCCTGAGCAGATTCTGGGTCGTTTTGCCGTACTTGTCTAACGTCACGAGAATCATTTCGCCCTCTAATATGAATGCCAGCTCGTCAGTCGTATGCGGCTGAGCCACCCTGGCGAAGTTCTTGCTGTTGTTGTCAGGCCATAGCGTGACTATGAGTCCCTTTAATTTCTTCAAATGCCCGTTTGTAACGAGTTCATACTTGATTATGCCTTCCTTATTCAGGATGACTTTGCGCTCGTCCCTGCGGACGAGAAGTTTGTCTTTGCCGAAGTCCATGCGGAGGAATTCGATGATGTCCATGTCGAAGGCAGAGCATATTTTTGCTACCGCGTCTATCGTGATGCTGCCCTGATTGCGTTCGATCTTGCTGAGGTATGATATGGAAAACCCGGTGGCCTCGGCGACGTCTGCCAGAGTCATGTTTTTCTGCTTTCGCAACAGCTTTATTCCGCTTCCTATCATTTCGACCTTGTTCATCATTTTATCCCCTTTCTTAATATCACTTTTTTTCAAATTATGCTGGTCAAAGGTAAAACGGTCAAGTGTGCATCTGTCGATTTGTGCGACATTTCGCGTCAAGAAACCGTAATTTCTATAACGAGAAAATAACTCTTCTTGTTTGGATAAAAGAGGTCTTTTGGCTTGAAAGGCTAAAAATGGCAGATATAATCACCATTAGAAGAAGCTGCTTTCACTTAACGTACGCAAGATTTTAGATATGGAAGAGTAAATTTAGGGGGAATGTAAAATGGCTGCAAAGAGTATGGAGTATCTGAAGAATATGCCGATCGCGGTCCTTGGCGGCGGAGCCGTTGGCAAAACCTGCGCCGCCGATATGAAACTTGCCGGCAGGGAAGTTCGTCTGTTCGACATGATGCCGTTCGCGGAAAGCACCCTTGCCAACGTAGAGAAGACCGGCATCCTGCTTGACGGCGTTCAGCACAACCTGTACTGCTTCGAGCGTTCAGGGCGCGCGCATTTCGACATGGTTACGAGCAATATGGGGCAAGCCATGAAGGGGGCGGGGCTCATCGTCATAGCCGCGCCTGCGTTTGCGCACGAACCGTTCTTCAAGGCACTTATCCCTCTCCTTGAGGATGGGCAGGTCATCCACATATTCACCGACAACTACGCTACGCTCCTCCTCCGCAAAATGATGAGGGAGATGAACTGCACGAAGAAGGTCGTCGTTGGCGGCTGGTCGTCGGCTCCTTATGGAACGAGGCTTGAATCCATTGGCGCGTTCGTCTTCCCGCATGTAGGGGTCAAGTACCGCGCAATTACGCTCCGCGGCGCGGCTCTGCCGATGACCGACAACGACGCCTTCATGGAATCCGCGGCGTACCTGCCCTGCCTTGACGCAGTCAACCAGGGCGACGGAGTCGTAGCCGGTAATACGGTGCTTGACACAGGTTTCGCGAACATCAACCCCGTCATCCACGTTCCAGCCACAATCCTCGGCGTCTCCACGATGGAAAATTGGGGGAAGATATTCGGCGACTTCGACAAAACCGGCTATTCAATGTACAAGCATGCCCTCTGCCCGTCGATCTGCGAAGTCCAATATCAGTTCTACGAAGAAGAGAAGGCTATCGCTAAGGCGATCGGCGTAGGCACGCCGTCCTACTCCTACGAATCCTTCTTCTCGCGGCGCAGCATTTTGACTCAGGAATACATGGGGCTTAACAAGGAAGGCAAGGACAACGTGCTCTTCCCGCTCGACCAGCCCTCCAACGAAGGCAACACGGGCCCAAACAGCATCAACCACCGCTACCTCACGGAGGACGTCCCCGTCGGCTGCAAGATTTACCACGATCTTGGCGTTCAGTACGGGGTCCCGACTCCGATTATTGATTCGATGATCGTTCTTGCAGGCGCGATGCACAAGAAGAGCTTCTTCGCAACCAGCAAGTATAACCTCGCCTACCTCGGCATCGACGACATGCCGAAGGAGGAGCTGCTCGACTACCTAAACAACGGGGTCTACAAGCGCTAATAAGTTTCAGTGAACATCGCCGCCGGTGCGGCCGAAAGGCGCGCTGGTCAATACAGAAAGAAAGGGAGTGTCGTTATGGCTAATTATATGGACCGTATAGAGGCGCTTCGCGCACAGTATTTGGCGACACGCGTGGAGATGGATGTCTACAATGCCAAGTATCTCACCGAAGGATTTAAGGAGTATGAAGGGCAACCCTGGATACTGCGGAAGGCCAACGGCTTCCGCAATCAATGCCGCAAAAAGGACATTTACATCCTTGATCATGAGCTTCTGGTCGGAGGCTCTGGCTTCAAGCCCCGCTGCGGTATACTCTGCGCCGACAGCTCGTGCTCCATCATAGATAAGGAGCTCGACACCATCAGCACTAGAAAGTTCGATCCGTTCTTCCTCAGCGAAGAGGGGAAGAAAGTCTTTAAAGAAGAAGTCTCAGAGTACTGGAAGAACAAGTGCCTCCTCGACAGGTGGCGCGCCATGGCTCCGGAGGATATGGAGACGCTGCGCAACAATGGGATGATTTTTATCGACCGCAAGGCCGTCCGCGGTTACGGCGAAACCACGCCGGGCTGGCAGCGTCTGCTGAAGCTGGGAATCTCCGGTATTCGCAAGGAAGCTGAAGAGGCCCTTGCCAAGCTCGACGACTCGCACGTCGGAGACCTTGAGAAGATGTTCTTCTACAAAGCGGAGATAATGGCCTGCGAAGGTATTATTGAGTTGGCCCACCGTCACGCGGACCTTGCCGAGAAAATGGCCGCAGAGTGCGACGATCCTCTCCGCAGGGCCGAGCTCCTCAAGATAGCGCAGGTCTGCCGCAGAGTCCCCGAGTTCCCGGCGGAGACCTATTACGAAGCTCTCCAGAGCATACTCTCCTATGAGTACGCAATCTACATGGAGCAGAACGCTTCCTCCTACAACCTCGGCCGCATCGACCAATACCTTTATCCATACTACAAGGCGGATATCGAAGCCGGCAGGCTCACCAAGGACGAGGCTCAGGAGCTTCTCGACTGCATGTGGATCAAGATCGCGGAGCTCAGCCTGTTCCAAGACGCAGTAACCGCAGAGTACGCGGCCGGCTACTGCATAACCGTACAAGTCACGCCGGGCGGCATCGACCAATACGGCAACGACGCGGTCAATGAGCTCTCTTATATGGTCATCCAGGCTACGATGGACGTGCGCTTCAAGGAACCTAACATGTCCATCCGCTATAACATCTCGAAGAACCCGGATTCTTTCCTCCGCAAGGCCGCGGAAGCCATTCGTCTCGGACTCAGTATGCCTGCGGTCTACCATGACGACGCCGGTATCCGTATGCTCCTCAACAAGGGCGTGCCTCTGAGCGAAGCTTGGGACTGGAACCCCTGCGGCTGCGTAGAAACGAACCTCAGCGGCCGTATGAAGCAGTACACCGACATGGCCGACCTCAGCATGGGCGGGGTCGTCGAAATGGCGATGAACGACGGCGTGAGCCGCACCACGGGCAAGCGCGTTTCCATCTCTACGGGCGATCCAGCGGACTTCAAGACGTTTGAAGATTTCTTCAACGCTGTCAAGAAACACATCAGCTACTTCGTGGATGTAATCGTATCCGGCAACCAGCTCCTCGATTACCTCAGCATGAACTATCGCCCGGTCCCCGCCCTTTCACTTACCTATGGCGACTGTATGGCGAAGGGCATGGACTATAGCTTAGGCGGCGCTAAGTACAACTGCGGCGGAGGGGTTATAACCGTCGGGCAAGCTGACGTCGTCAACTCGCTCGCGGCTGTCAAGTACCTCGTATACGACGAGAAGAAGATTTCCATGACCGACCTCTGCAAAGCGCTCGCCGCCGACTTCGAAGGTTATGAGGACGTACGGAAAATGTGTCTCGAAGCTCCGAAGTACGGAAACGACGACGAACGCGCGGACTTCGTGGTAGGCGAAGTATTCACCTACGTCATAGACCAGTTTGAAAAGTACGATACAAAGTTCGGCAAGATGACCACAGGAATGCTCCCTGTTTCCGGCAATACGCCCATAGGCAAATGGGTCGGAGCTCTTCCTTCCGGACGCAAGGCCGGCACCCCGCTCACCGACGGTATAGGAGCCACAGGCGGCACGGATGTCAACGGACCGACGGCGCTTCTCAAATCTGTGAGCCGTATTCCGCATGCCCGCTATACTCAGGGCACCCAGCTCAACATGAAAATGGATCCCGCCATGGTGGCCGGAGAAAAAGGGCTCGTTCAGATGATGAACCTGCTAAAGACGCTCTGTACCCTCGACATTTATCACGTTCAGTTCAACATCGTCGACCGCGCCACGCTTATAGATGCGCAACAGCATCCCGATAAGCACAGGGACCTTCTGGTACGCGTGGCCGGCTACAGCGCCTTCTTTGTCGAACTCGGCAAAGAGGTCCAGGACGAAATAATCGGCCGTACGGAGATAAGCGACTGGGGCGGAGGCTGCGGCTGCTGAATCACATTTCATCCTCGGCGTACCCGGACGCCGGGGAATATTCAAAACGAAGGGACGGACGCTGTTGACGACGATGAACGAAACTAATGAGAAAGAGCTTCTGGGTATGGTCCTGCGCATCGAGCGCAGCTCTATTTACGACGGCGAAGGGTTTCGCACGGTAGTCTTCCTCAAGGGTTGTCCATTGCGTTGCCAATGGTGCTCTACTCCTGAAAGCCAGTCCTTCCAAATCGAAACCACGGCTGAAAGCGTCTACGGCAAACAGATGACGGTAGAACAGGTCATGATCGAGGTTCGGAAGGACAGCGCTTTCTTCTTCCATTCCGGCGGCGGAATGACGATTTCGGGCGGAGAGTTGCTCGCCCAGCCGGATTTCAGCAGAGCTTTGCTCCGCATGAGCTGGAACGAATGCATCGACACCGCGATAGAGACCTCCTTCTTCTCGACCTGGGAGATAGTAAGCTCCATTCTTCCCTATGTGAACACCGCCTTCGTTGACCTCAAAATATTTGACGACGAGATGCACAGGAAATACTGCGGCGGCGGCAACAAACAGATACTTGAAAATCTGCTCCGCACGAACGAAATTAAAAAATCCGACAGCGAGCCGCCGTTCAGGCTCGTGGTCCGCACCCCGATAATCCCGGGAATCAACGATAGGGCGGAAGAGCTCGAACAGATAGGGCGCTTCTGTTCAGAGCTCAGGTACCTTGATCATGTTCAGCTTCTTCCGTACCACAGGCTCGGCACGGACACCTACAGAAAACTCGGCAGACGCTACGCTTTCCCGGATCTTGAATCCCCGTCCGCCGAACGCATGGCGGAATGCCGGGCGTACGTACAAAAATATATCCCGCAAGTTACTTAGCCGTCGTTATTTTAGCGACGGCTGTTTAAAACGGAAATAAAAACACAAAGGAGCGTACAAACGATGAAATACTCAGAACGTCCCATCAAGCTTGGAATGCACACCTACACTCTCCATCTAAGCGGCCTGGGCGAGAGCTGGGGTTTTGCGGGCGCCTATGCGTTCGAGAAATACATAGACCTCATGCAGCTCATGGACCTTTCTGTCGAATGGGGGCTCGATGGACTGCACGTCACGAACGTCGACCTTGAATCGCTCGCCCCATCACGCCTAATGGAGGTCAAAGCCGCGGCGGAGGCTCACGACCTCTACCTCGAATACAACGTCTCCTTCAACGCTCCCAGCGACCCGCGCGTAAATTCCACAGTCAGGGATGCGCTGCTCAACGGAAAGGCCATCGGAGCGGAACTCGTAAAGTTCAGCCTTGACATCGAGCGCCCCCACCCGGTCTACGGAAGCTGTATGCACCCGGTAGTGATGCGCCAGCTTGCGGCCCGTTACGACGAGTTCAAGGCCAACCTGTCGCTCATGGACGAACTCGGACTCCAGATCGCGATAGAGAACCACTGCGACACCTACGCCGACGAAGTCATCTGGCTCATCAAACAACTCAACCATCCGAAAGTCGGAGCCTGCCTCGACACAATCAATTCGTTCGTAGTGATGGAAGGGCCGGAGGCCTGCGTGGAAAAGATGGCTCCGTACGCGACCTGCTGCCACTTCTGCGATAACAAAATAGTAGTCGACCCGGACGGTACTCACTCTATCGGAGTTGCCATCGGACAGGGCGACATCGACTGCGTGAGGGTCATGAACCTGCTTAGGGAGAAAGCCCCTCTTGACCGCATCACGTTCGAAGTCGAATACGAAATAGGCCGTGATTCGCTCGAGGTGGCGCGGGAGAAGGAGATTCAGGCCTGTAAGGACAGTATCGCGTACCTCCGCAACGTACTCAAACTCGGAGTTCGCGGAAGATAATCGTCTGGAATGCTGTAACTCAGCTTTTAGAGATAAATCAACGTATATTTGGGAGGAGCGTTGTTATGAATTCGAATTTCCACGTCTTATCGCCTGACAATGTTCCGGCATGCCCGATGGCGCCAGGCATGCCGGAACGTGAAGCTCTCAAAAAGGAGCTCGAGCGTCAGAGCCAAACCCCCGTCGTTATCCCAGCGATCATCAACGGCAAAGAATTCTTCACAGATGACAGGTACACGCTCGCAGCCCCGCACAAGCACTCGCTGAAGCTTGCTGAATGTTGCCGCTGCGACGAAAAGCTCATCAAAATGTCCATCGAGGCCGCAATTGCGGCGAAGAAGGACTGGGAGGCCCTGCCGAAGGAGCACCGTTTTGCGATATTTGAAAAAGCGGCGGAGCTCATCGAAAAGAAATACCGTTACGTCATCACCGCCGCTGTGATGCTCGGACAGAGCAAGACCGCGTGGGAGGCCGAGTGCGACTCGCCTGATGAAGTCTGCGACCTCATGCGCTACGGGATCCACTTTGCGGACGAGCTTTACAGCATGCAGCCTAAGTGCACGTCGGGCGTGTTCAACAGAGTAATATACCGCCCGCTCGAAGGCTTCGTATGCGCGGTAACGCCGTTCAACTTTGCCTCCATCAACTCCAACCTTCCCTCAGCACCGGCCATCATGGGCAACGTAGTTGTATGGAAGCCGGCGACGAATGCCATCCTTGGCGCCTACTACATAATGAAAGCGTTCGTCGAAGCCGGGGTCCCGGCCGGAGTCATCAACTTCGTCCCGTGCCGCGGCTCGGACGTCAGCAAATATATCCTCACCGATCCACGCCTCGCCGGCTTCCACTTCACGGGCTCGACCGAAGTGTTCAAGAGCGCCTGGAAGCTTATCGGAGAAAACATAGACAGATATCGCAGCTATCCGCGCCTGGTCGGGGAGACCGGTGGAAAGGACTACATCTTCGCGACGGAGTCTGCAAACGTAAACGCGCTGGTCACGGCCATGATCAGAGGTGCTTACGACTATTCGGGGCAGAAATGCTCCGCCACGTCGCGCTGCTACATCCCCGCCAAAATCTGGCCGCAGGTCAAGAAAAAGCTGCTGGAAGACATTGCGACAATCAAAGTAGGAGATATAGCGGACTTCACCAATTTCACAGGGGCCGTCATCGACAAGGCCGCCTTCGATGAAGTCGCGAAGTATATAGACGAGGCGAAAGACTCGCCGGACGCCGAGGTCCTCTGCGGCGGCTACGACGGAAGCGAGGGTTGGTTCGTCTATCCGACGCTCATACGAGCGAAATCTCCGAACTACGTCACCATGCTTAAGGAGCTCTTCGGGCCCGTTATGACAGTCTACGTCTACGGAGAGGACGAATACGATGCAATGGTCGACCACTGTGCCAACTCCTCTCTCTACGCACTTACGGGTGCGCTCTTCTGCAACGACCGCAAGCAGATTACGGACCTTGAGGAACGCCTGCGCCACTCGGCGGGCAACTTCTGCATCAACGACAGACCGTCCGGAGCTCTCTGCGGGCAGCAGCCATTCGGCGGGGCCCGCGGCTCGGGAACGAACGACAAAGCAGGAAGCATCTTCAATATGATTCGCTGGGTCAGCACCCAGACAGTGAAAGATACTTTCTGCCCGGACGAGGATTACCGTTATCCGTATATGGAAGAAGAGTAGGCCGCAGTTTGCCCAAAAGATTTATGGCTGTTCAGCGTGATTTGTTTTTCCCTAAAACGAACTTCCGTCATATGGCGGAAGTTCGTTTTATGAGAACAGAGTTTTCCGAACTGCGGCGATGGTCGGGAAGTCAATAACGGAGCGCGCCCCTTCGCAGAAAACATCGTCCGTTCAAGGAGATGTATCAGTCTCAGGAGCTGGATGAAATCTCTTTTTCAATGTTCTCCGCAGGCCTCAGGAGACTAAGGCGAACGTGCGGGCAAAATTATAAATATGTCGCTTAAAAACGCAGGGGATGCGCGTGTGAATCAGATTCTCCCAAGCGACGCCTATGCCCCTTTATTAAAATGAGGCATTACGCAATTTTTCAAGTAGAAAAGATATCTGCTCATTTGTGAAAAATGTCGTCGCTAACTTGATATATCAGCGCCCATGAAATATAGTGGGATCAGTCAGATCAGAACTGACAAGCGCTGAATTTAGCCGAATACATGTTTTTATATCGAAAAAATAGTTTAAAGGCCGATCGTATGTGCAAAACATACTATAGCTGTGCTTTGTTTATTTATCGATAAGTACGGCGGGCAGTCGTGGACGCCTATACGTTTAAGGAGAGGGGGTTTGCAGTAAGCTTTCGAACGGCGGCGGGGCTTTACTTTTATGATGAAAGAAGGGGAATTGCCTAATGAAAGAACAGAAATCCAAACTCAAGCTACAAGTTATGTCGGTAACTACAATTTTATTCATTGTAATGCTCGGGCTGGTCTTGTATGACAAGGAACGTTTCTATTACGTCCTGAACAACCTCGTAATGAACTTCCTGATGACGAACGTGGGCTGGGCCGTCAGCTTAGTCATGCTATTCTGCGTGTTCATATGTGTGTTTATCATAGTCACGCCTCTTGGAAATATCAAGCTCGGCGGGCCGAACGCACAGCCTAAATTCAGCTATATGCAGTGGTTCGGTATTTCGCTCTGTACAGGCATCGGAGCCGGAGTCGTCTTCTGGGGAGCGGCGGAGCCTCTTCTCTTCGCTATGGAGCCAGCGCCGAGCACCGGCTTTGCCGCAGGAAGCAACGAAGCCGTTCTCTGGAGCATGTTGCACTGCTTCCTGCAGTGGGGCTTCACTCCTTACGCCAGCTGCGTCGTTATGGGGGTTATATTGAGCTACGCCATACTTAACATGAACGCCCCGTTCAAAGCCAGCTCCTGCCTAGTCCCGATGTTTGGCAGGGAAGTGGTAAACAGCCGCTGGTGCGACGCGTTCGACGCCATCTCCGCCTTTGCGCTCACTGGAGCGGTTGCCGGAGGTCTCGGTTACGGGGCCATGCAGCTCTCCGCCGGAGTCAAGGCTTTTGCCGGCATTCAGCCGAATATGACGATCTACGCATGCGTCATAATCTTCATGTTTCTGTGCTACAACGCTTCGGCTTTAAGCGGTCTGCGCCGCGGCATCACCTGGCTGTCGAACAACAATACGCAGCTGTTCTTCCTTATGCTGCTCTTCGTGCTTATCTTTGGCCCTACGGGCTACATCTTCAACCTCTTCACTGAAAGTCTCGGCGAGTATATGAACTCGTTCTTCTCGGCCAGCCTTTTCACCGCCCCGTACCCCGACAGTGGTCTGTGGCCGCAGAACTGGGACATGTATTGGTGGGTCGACTGGATGGCCTACGCCCCTCTGCTCGGCCTATTCATGGTGCGCGTTGCCTACGGCCGTACGCTGCGCGAGTTCGTCCTCATCGAATGGTTGTTCCCCGCCCTGTTCGGTATAGTGTGGTTCTCGGTCTTCGGCGGGACGATCCTGCATGCTCAGCTATTCGACCATGTGGATTTCTACAGCCTTTACAAATCTGACGGCGCGGAAGCGCTGACGCTGTCGATGTTCAATGTTCTACCTCTGACGAAAATGGGGAAGATCATAATGCTCGCCGTCATCACTATATCGCTAGTCACGCAGTGCGACTCCATGACGGTCACTCTTGCTTCCATGAGCTGGGAGGGCAGCGATGCAAAATCCGAAGCTCCTGTTTTCCTCAAGCTCTTCTGGGGTATCCTCTTCGCGGTCATAGCGCTGATCTTCACGGTGCTCGGAGGCATTAACGGAGTCAAGACGATCAAGTCGTTCTGCGGAATACCTCTCACGTTCCTTTGCCTGTTCACGATGATCGGTTTCCTACGCTATATGACGAAGCGCCCGCGCGAGGTCAATAGAGACTTCGTCTACGAAGCGGAGGTTGCTACAGCTCCGGACAACGGCGAGCCCGTGGCTCCCAAGAGCCGGTTCCTCGGCAGGTTTGGCTGGTAGAACGCGTTGATTTCAGAAAAGCTCGGTCCAACAGGCAGAAGAGCGATATACGGGAGGCCGGATATCCGGCCTCCTATTTTTTGTGCGAAGCAATTCGCAGCGAGGGCATAATTTGATTCCTAACTGAAAACGATTTTTATCGTAATCAATATACGTAAAGCTCCGTGGAAAGTCTACGTGTCCGTAGAATCCACGATTGGAAAAAATTTTTTCAGTATTGGAAAAAACGGCCTTAAGCCTTGCAGTTCGGCGGCTTTATATATATATTTTAAGTAAGACGAAAATCGAGCGCGTCAGAAAACAGTATTTCATGCATCAAATAGTTCTGAATTTAAATATGGCTTATTAATTTAATAGGCTAAGCTTTGCTTTGTTCGAAATCCACCATAGGATATGCCGAGGGGAGGTAGTGAAAAGCAAAACGGACGACGGCAGCAGGGCTTCAGGTGCCGCACGGCAGTGCAGAGTCGGGATCGGCAAAGAGTATCCGATTAAAGCGCCTTCGGTTTTAGTTCTTATTTTTTTAGCAATAAAAAAAATAGAAAGAGGTGTAATTCATGAAAAAGTGTAACGTATTCTTTATGGTAATCGCAATCTGTCTCGCAGCTGTCTTCGCCCTCAACGGCGCGGCTGAAGCTACGACCTACAGGCTCGCCTCCCACTATCAGGCCGGCTATTTCGTCAACAACGGCTTCCGCCGCATGGCCGAGCGCATCAAAAAGGACACTAACGGAAAGGTCGACATCCAACTTTACGAATCCGGCCAGCTTGGAGGTTACGAGCAGGTCTTTCAGGAAGTAATGCGCGGGACCATCGACATGCAGGCAAACTTCGCCACCTCGCGTTTCAACAAAAAGTTTGAAATCGGTTTCACCCCTGGACTCGCCAGCGGCTACGACCAGATCGAAAAGCTCCTCAACAGGAATTCCCCGTTCTGTAAGTTCATGGAGTCCGCTTATAAGGAATGCGACGGAGTCGTTTACATAGGTTCATTCCTGGACACCATCGCCGGCTGCTCTATAGCCAAGGGCACGAACATCAAAAATCCGTTCGATACGAGCAACAAGAACTGCCAGCTCCGCGTTGTCTCAATCAACTCGGCCAGGAAGTATTATTCAGCGCTGGGGTATCAGCTCGTCACTATCCCCTACGCCGAAGTCTTCACCTCCATGCAGACGGGCATCCTCGGCGGCGACAGCGGCTCGGGCCCCGAGGGAGTCTACCTTACGTTCAAGGACGTAGTCGGTTCCTATATTGAATATCAGAACCTGTTCTTCACGCTTGACTTCGTAATCAGCAAGAATGTCTGGGACACGTTCGACGATAAGACAAAGAAAATCATCTACAATGCATTCGACGCTGAAGCAATCAATGTCGCGAAGGACTCAAGAACCAGCTATAAGGAGTACATCGACCTTATGAAGAAGGCCAACATAAAGATCGTCACCCCGAACAAAGAGCAGCTTGCGTTCATGGATGGCGTGGCGCGCAAAGAAGCCTGGCCGGTCTGCGAGAAATACACTGGAAAGAAAATATTCGAAGACATATCCGAGTACCTCAGCAAAAAGTAGCAAGTTCACAGTTGTCGGTCAGGCGGAGCGTAGGCTCCGCCTGACCGTGGCTCTAAAGCTTATTGAGAGGATGAGAGCATGTGAAAAACGTTATTGATAAACTGACGGAGAGCCATTTCTGGAATATTTTGCAGCGAATAGAAAAGTTTTTTTTGATAATATCCTCATTGACAGTCGTTATCACTCTTTGTCTGGTAGTCTTTGGACGTCACGTTTTGCATTACGGCTTTTTAGGCTACACTGAGATACTGGTTTTGGCTGCCTTCTGGATGTATTTCATCGGAGCGTCCTATGGATCCTACGAAGAATCTCATATCACTGCGGACATACTGAGCCAGTTTGTCGGCGAAAAAGCGCAACTGAAGCTGGCGATTTTCTCTAAATGCGTTCAGGCCGTCGTTGGCCTCCCGCTTATCTATCTTTCGTTCGAAATGCTCCAGTACGACATAAAAACGCAGCAGGCCACAGTGGACCTTGAAATACCTATGCTCTGGTCTCAGGCCCCGATATTTATCGGTTTTACGCTGATGACGTTTTACGCGTTGGTCTATATCGTACGAGACGTCTACAAGCTTAAGCATTTTGCAGAGATGAAAGAAGCGGAAACAGAGTAACAGAGAATATTTAGGAAGGAGGTCTCGGAATGCTCTTAATTGGAATGGCAATGGCCATAGTAGTATTCATGATAATAGCGAGCGTGCCGATAATATTCTCGTTCATGACAGCCACCCTTTTCCTTGTATTTAAGCTTAATTATGACCCGAGCTTCCTAATGACGTACGGCTACGATGTAACGAGCGCCATAGTGCTGCTCTGTGTGCCGCTTTATGTCTGCGTAGGGAGTATTATGGAGAAAAGCGAGATAGGGCGTTCCCTCATAGATTTCGTAAACGTCTTCGTCGGAAGAATCAAGGGGGGACTCGGAATAGTCGGAGTCGTTTCCTCCGCGGTTTTCGGTTCAATCTCTGGGAGCTCCACCGCCACGCTTACCTGCATCGGCGGTATAATCCTGCCCAGAATGTATGAAAAAGGTTATCCGCGTGGACACGCGGCCGCTCTTCTCACAAACGCCTGTCCTCTGGGACTTCTTATTCCGCCAAGTTCTTCGATGATTATTTACGCATGGGTGTCCAGACAGTCCATCCTTGCCTGCTTCCTAGCCACCGTAATCCCGGGAATAATCCTCGCTGCCTGCCTTTCGATAAGCAACGTATTGATGCTTAGAGGCGCGACGGGAATGGATGTTGAGGATAAAATCACTACAAAAGAACTGTTCCACCGTATGCGCGTCGAAGGCGTCGAAGCTCTGCCCGCGCTGTGCATGCCGGTCATCATACTCGGCGGTACTTACAGCGGCGTGTTCACGCCTACTGAATCAGCGGCCATCGCGGTCCTCTATGCAATCCCGGTCGGCTTCTGGATATACAAGAAACTTACGCTCAAAAAGTTATGGGTTACGTTCATCGAAGCCGGCACAACAACCGGAGTAGTAATGGTAATGGTCTTCTGCATGATGACCTTGAGCCGTATACTCGTCATGATGAACCTGCCGGAGCTCATCATAGCCTTCCTGTCCGGCATATCAAACAACCCAAAGGTAATACTGCTCTTCATCAACATAATGCTTCTGGGCCTTGGAATGATTATGGACGATACGAGCGCGATGCTTCTTACGGTCCCCATACTTATCCCTATAGTAACTAAATTCGGAATCAGCCCCATTCACCTTGCGGCTATCGTAGGAGTCAACCTTGGGCTCGGCATCATCACGCCTCCGTGCGCGCCGATGCTTTACCTGGGCGCCCGCGTCGGAAAAGTTCCGATGCTGGAGATGCTCGTGCCTACGCTGAAATTTATAATATTCGCTTGGTTTCCGACGCTGATTTTTGTAACGTACTTTCCTGAGCTTTCCCTCTGGCTCCCGAGGATGATCCTGGGCAACATCTGATTCGCGGGGGGCTTCGTCCGTGCCGTTGACTAAACAAAAATGTTGGCGGCACGAATTTTTTATAAACCTTGACCGTTCGTCAAGGACATAAAGATACCCCTTCACCCGGAACCGTGAAGTATTATAAGGAAATAGGAGCCGTGAAACAGGCACCGCGGTGTTGCTCGCCGCCTGCGTCAAAAGCGCGGAGCGTGTCGCATACGAAGATCTCGGTCCCGAAGCCGTGCTGCGCCTGGAGGTGGAGGAGATGCCGCTCATAGTCCTCGCCGACTGCCACGGCGGCGACCTGTACGAAATCGGCCCCGCGGAGGCGAGAAGTCATCGAACAACGTTGAAAAATTGCTGAAAGCCGTGCGTCCGCCGAGAAAAAGATGTATCCGCGGGCTTTTTATTTTTGTGAATTTGCACATTGACTTAAAACAACGCCAGGCTATAATCAACGGCGTTGCTTAATTGATTTTCAAGGGGGTGTCCGCGTGTTTCCTGCAGGTCTCTGACGGGCCGTAGATCCTTTGGCGCACGGCGTGTGCCGGAATGACTGCGGCTGCGAACGCGGGGAAACGTGCGGTACTATGCCTCCCTTTTCCCTTTTGTAGTTTAATATTCTAATATCGTTTAGGCCGCTTCTTTATTTCGTTCTGCCGAATAAAAAAAATGGATCTTGCGGATGCCGCTGTGCCTGCGCAAAAATAATCATATTCTTTTTCAAGGGTTTTTGCTGCTATCTGGATTTTAATTTTGAGCGAATATCAGGAGGAGAATTTTATGAACGGAACGGTAAAAAATATTTTTTCAGCATGCGTCGCTTTTGCGATGGTCGTCGCGGCACTTCAGGCTGACGCGGCGCAGTTTGTGAACATCGGGACGGGACCGACCGGCGGGACGTATTATCCGGTAGGCGCGGGCATCGCAAAGATTTGGAACGAAAGCATTCCCGGGATGAGGGCAAGCGCTCAGGCGAGCGGCGGCACACGCAACAACATTCAGCTGATGCAGAGCGGAGAAGCCCAGGCCATCTTCGCCGACGGGCTGCACTACGATGCTTATAACGGGCTTGACAGCTACAAGGGGGCACCGAAGAAATTCATGCGCGCGATGGCCCCCCTTTACCCTGAGGCCGTGCACATCGTCGCGCGCAAGGATGCCGGCATAAAGACTCTTATGGACCTTAACGGAAAAAGAATCTCTGTAGGAGCGGTCGGCGGCAGCGTTGAGTTTACGGCCGACAGCCTTTTTAAGAACTCTGGCATCGACGTGTCGGGTATAAAGAAGGAATATCTTGGACACAGCGAATCCGTAGCCGCGCTTCAGGACAAGCAAATAGACGCGGCGATCACGGTGGGCGCTATCGGCATATCGAGCGTCGTCGAGCCGATGACGCTTGGGATTGTCGAACTCATAGACATTCCCGACGACGTCGTTAAAAAGATGATAAAAGCGACGCCGTACTTCGCACCTCTTACGATACCCGCCGGAAGCTACAGGGGACAAACGCGAGACGTCAGAACTTTCAGCAGTCCGAACATCCTTGCCGTAGATGAGAAGCTGGATGAGGAGACCGTGTACAGAATGACGAAAGCGCTTTTCGAGCACAAGAAAGAACTTGTCACGATAAGCGCGAGAATGTCGATGATGGACCCGAAGTTCGTCAAGGACATAAAGATACCTCTCCACGCGGGTGCTGCGAGGTATTATAAGGAGATAGGCGCCGCGAAATAGACGCGTGACGGCGAGGGACAAAAACCGACGATAAAAAGAGCGTGCATTTTAGCCGCACGCTCTTTTACTATGTTACCTGTACAGAATATATCATATATAAAGAGAACATTATACTATAAAGGTTTGAATTTATAACCGTCAATGTCAATAAAAAAGAGATTGATTTTTCGGCCATCGTTGATATTTTTAAACTAATTTGTCTGTTATAATAGAATGAAACAGCGCAGAAACATAAAGTTTGCGCGAAAAAAGCAGCGATTCCGTGCAAACCTTTTGTGAAAAGCTGAAAAAAGGGAGGGATTCCAAGTTTTATCAGAGGACGGGTTTTACTGGCGAAGCTGCTGCTTTACAAGAATTTAACAAGGATAAGGGAGATGCTTTATTTAATGAAGAGGTTTGTCAAGTTTGCATTCGTAACGGCTGTAATTTTTTCGTTCGCGGCGGCTGCGTCCGCGGCGACATTTATCAACATCGGCACAGGCTCGACCGGCGGAACTTATTATCCCGTCGGCGCTGCGATGGCCAAGGTCTGGAACAGCAGCATCCCCGGCATGAAGGCGAACGCTCAGTCGACCGGCGGCACGGCGCAGAACCTTACGCTGCTCGCGAAGGGCGATGCTGAAGTCGGCTTCGCGGACGGACTTTACTATTTCGCCTATGAAGGTAAGGGACAGTTTGACGGAAAGCCGATGAAAAACATCCGCGGGCTAGTTCCCCTTTACGCCGAGCCTATACATTTCCTCGTTGCCAAGGGAAGCGGCATCAAATCGCTGAAAGACCTTAAGGGCAAGCGCGTCTCCGTCGGAGCCGTCGGAAGTGGAACGGAAGTCACTGTCCGCACGCTTCTTAAAGTAAACGGCATCGACCCCGACAAGGATATCAAGGCCGAGAACCTCGGGCTCTCCGACACCGCCACCGCCTTTGCCGATAAAAATATAGATGCAGGACTCACGGTCGGCGCTCTCGGCATTGCCGGTGTAGTTGAGATCACGACGATCGGAACGGCCGAGCTCATCGACTTCGAACCGGATGCGATCAAGAATCTCTGCAAAGAGCTCCCGTACTATCTGCCCTTCGATATTCCCGCGAATACCTATAAAGGCCAGACGAAGCCCGTCAAGGCGATGGCGAGCTGGAACATCCTCGTCGTAAAGGACGATCTCGACAAGGATCTGGCCTACAATATGACGAAAGCCCTCTTTGAGAAGAAGAAAGACATTCTCAACGTCTCAACGAGGCTCGCGTCAATGGCGCCTGAAAACCTGAAATACATCCAGGTCCCGCTTCACCCCGGCGCGGAGAAGTACTACAAGGAGATCGGCGCCGTAAAGTAGCAATACCTGGAGTTTCTGAAACAAAAAGCGGCGCGTTTTGACCCGCGCCGCTCTTTTCTGTTTTTATCTGGAGGAAAAAATATGGACGAAAAAGAATCAAAGAACGAATCTCTGCTTGATAAAGTCAGCATGGACGAGGCTCAAGTAAGCAGTCTTGTCGAAAAGTACGACGCTGAGAGCCGCTACCGCAGGCTGACCGGATGGCAGGGCATCTTTATCTCGCTCTGGCTGGCGGCGATGTCGCTCTTCCACCTCTACACGGCGGGCATCGCGACGCTGCCTATAACGATACAGCGCGCCGTGCACCTTACGTTCGCGGTAGTCGCGGTCTACATCCTCTTCCCGGCTTCGCAGCGGGCGAACAAGCGCTCGACGCCGTGGTACGACTGGATACTTGCGATCGCGGCCGGCTGCGTCACCGGATATATAATTTTCTTCTTCAACGAGATAGCCCGCCGTGGCGCGGAGCCGAAGGAGTATGAAATTTATCTCGGCATCGCCGCGATCATCCTCGTCCTTGAGGCGGGACGCCGTGTCGTGGGGAACGTTCTCCCCTGCATGAGCGTTCTCTTCCTGCTCTACTGCTACTTCGGAAATTATGTGCCTGGCATATTCCAGATTCGCGGTTATCCTATCAGCCGTATCATCCAGCATATGTACCTGACGCCGGAGGGCATCTTCGGGCTCGCGCTCGGAGTTTCGGCGACCTTCGTCATAGTGTTCATAATATTCGGCGCGTACCTTTCGCAGAGCGGCGGAGCGAAGTTCTTCAACGAGCTCGCGCTTGCGCTCGCGGGCAACAAACCGGGCGGCCCCGCCAAGGTCGCGGTCGTCGCCTCCGGACTTCTCGGCACGATCAACGGCTCCTCGGTCGCGAACGTCGCTACGACTGGGACCTTTACGATTCCCCTTATGAAGAAGGTTGGCTATCCGCCCTACTACGCCGGAGCGGTAGAGGCCTGCGCCTCTACGGGCGGTCAGCTGATGCCCCCTATCATGGGCGCCGGCGCATTCATAATGAGCGAATTCCTGAATATACCCTATCTTTCGATTGCGGCGGCGGCGATAATCCCGGCGATGATCTATTACACCGCGATATTCACGAACGTCCACATCCGCGCCCGCAAGCAGAGGCTGAGCGGAATCCCGAAGGAAGAGCTGCCGAGCGTCAAGGGCGTAATGAAATCTGACGGACACCTTATTATTCCGGTCATCGTCATCATCGTTACGCTGCTTATGAAGTACACGCCCCTCCGAGCCGGCTTCATCGGCGTCGTGTCCGTCATACTCGTGAGCTCGCTCAAAAAGAATACGAGAATGTCGCTGAAGGACAACTTCAACGCGCTCGTCGAAGGCGCGCGCGGCGGCCTCGGGGTCGCGCTGGCGTGCGCGCTCGTGGGCTTCATAGTAGGCACGTCGTCGCTGACGTCGCTCGGCCTCACGATCTCGAACAACATAATCGACATCTCCGGCGGAAAGCTGCTGCTGACGCTCGTCATGGCGATGGTCGCGTGCCTCGTGCTCGGCATGGGTCTTCCGACGACGGCGAACTACATCGTCTGCAGCACGATAATCGCGCCGGCGCTCGTCGGCATGAACGTAATACCGATAGCGGCGCATCTGTTCGTCTTCTACTTCGGCATCATGGCTGACCTGACGCCGCCAGTCTGCCTCGCGGCCTTTACCGGGGCCGGCATAGCGGGCGCGAGTCCGGCGAAGACTGGCGTTACGGCGACGCGGATCGCTCTTGCGTCGTACCTGCTGCCGTACTGCTTCGTCTATAATCCGATGCTGCTGTTGCAGCACGTAGAGCCCGTGGAGCTCGCGGTGCTTGTGGTATCCGCGCTTCTCGGCGTAGTTGCGCTCGCAGGTTCGTTCGAGGGCTGGTTCTACCGCGACATGAAGCCCTATGAGAGGATAGCCTTCGGTGTGCTCGCGCTCGCTTCTATCCACCACAACTTCACGGTCAGCGTCGTTTCGATAATCGGGATAGTGGTAGTGATTATTTATCTCAAAAAGACGACGAAGAAAACCGATGCCGCGGCGGCGGCGTAGAAGCAAATCAGCGTATTTGCCCTAAAACGTAGGCGGCGCCCTCCCATTCTATTTTCGGGAGGGCGTTGCCGGTTATTTATGATCTGTGATAAAGCGTATATTGGCGAGCAAATGTTGATAATGACTTATTACAGAGTAGTTAAGTAAAGACTGGCAACGCCTCCAAGGCTATTCCTGCGTTGTGCGAAATCCGCTCTCTTGTCGAAAGGGCCGGTCTTTTATTGTATAATCTACCAGCGGGAGGTGCGGCCAGAATGTCGTCGCAGTTTTACACTATACTCGCGGTCGTTGCGGGAAGCGCCGCAGGCTACAAAATGAATTTTCCCGCGGGGGCGATGGTCGGAGGGCTTCTTGCAGGGCTCGCGGTCAAGGCGGTGCTCACTCTCGGCCTTGAACCTAAGCTCGACTGGCTTTCTTTTCTTTCTCAGACGCTCGTCGCGATCGTGCTGGTGCGCGGCAGCGATTTCTCTTCTCTGAGGGATCTGCCGAAATATCTTCCGGCCGCTTTTGCCTACAGTATGATGTTGCTTGTCTTTACGCTCGGCATGGCGTGGCT
The DNA here is from genome assembly GCF_000712295.1 of Synergistes jonesii. NCBI lineage: Bacteria > Thermotogati > Synergistota > Synergistia > Synergistales > Synergistaceae > Synergistes > Synergistes jonesii. The sequence continues at coordinate 46,753 of NZ_JMKI01000006.1, forward strand.
TTTCTCGCATCTCTGCAAAATGGATTTCCTGACCTCGTTATTTGCTACGACGCCCGGCGGACTGACGGGCATCGCGGTCGTAGCGGTCGATATCGGCGCGGATCCTGCTATTTCGGTGCTTTTTAACATCTGCCGCATCGTCACAGTGCTCATCGCGGTGCCCATACTCGCTAATCTGATCGTTAAGCATTGAGGATATTATGCATAAGGGACAGCCTCTCATCTGGCATTCGCTCAGCGCCTTCAAGACGATCGTCCGCGCGCTGCCGCACGAAAAAGCGGTGGCCTTGGGCGGCGCGCTCGGCGCTTTAGTCGCGAAGCTGACGCCGAAAAAATTCCGCGAAGCCTGCGCACGCTGCGAAAAAGTTCTCGGCGTCTCTCAGGAGCGCGCGGAGGAGATAGTTAGAGGCGCGTACCGCCACTTCGGCAGCGCGGCGGCGGAGTTCGCGCGCATGCCCCTTGTGGCTGGCAATATCGATTCTCTCGTGTCTTGCAGCGGGCTCAAATACGTGCGCTACGCGGTGGAGTCGAAGCGCGGCGCTATACTTGCGACGGCCCACATTGGCAACTGGGAGTACGGCGCGGCGTGGCTCGCGCATCAGGGGCTGCCGGTGAACGCGCTCGGCGCGGACCAGCGCGACGATAGGATCACAGAGCTGATAAGGGAGCTGCGTCAGGCCGGCGGGACTAAGGCGCTTGGCAAAGCCGAGGACCTTAAGGCGATGATAGGCGCGCTGAAGAGGGGCGAGGTCATAGCTGTACCGATAGACCAGGACGCAAAGGAGTTCGGCGTCGTTTCGCCGTTCCTTGGCTTTCCCGCTAGCACGCCGACGGGTCCCGAGAAGCTCGCCGCGCGCCTCGGCTGCGACGTGATACCCAGCTTCTGCATAAGGCGCCCTGACGGAGTGACGTTCGAAATGAAATTTTATCCGCCGATGAAGGGCAAAAACGGCGCGCCCTTCGGCAGAGAAACGCAGAGCGACGCCGACGACCTCAACGCGGTGATCTCCAGGGAGATAGCGCTTCATCCGGAGCAGTGGATGTGGATGTATCCGCGCTGGGAGTCCGTGGAGCGTGGTATCTTCGATGATCGCGGGAATTGACCCTGGGCGCTGGAAGACGGGCGTCGCCTTCGCCGAAGGCGGCGGCGAATTGCTCTTTTCCGCGATAGTGCCCTCTGAGAAAGCGGAGGTCCTCGTCTCGGCGTTCAAAAGCGGCGAGTGGGGCGCGCTCGATCGGTGGGGGCTTGAGGGCGAAATCAAAAATATCGCGGGACTTACCGCGGAAAAAATTTATGTCGGCGGCGGCACGTCGTCGAAAGAGTTCACGAAGAACTTTCCTCTTGAATATATAACAGTGGACGAATACGGGACGACGCTCGCCGCGCGGAAAATATACTGGCGGCTGCACAGGCCGCGCGGTATCATGAAGCTCATACCGACGTCGCTGCGCACGCCGCCGAGAAACGTAGACGACCTCGCCGCCTACGCGATAATATTAAAGGCCTGCGCCGATTAATCTGACGTTCACGCCGCAGCCGACGAGCTCTTCGCCGAGGCTTTCGGCGGCGGCCCGCGTCGCGGCGCGGTAAATGCGCGAGATGCAGTTTTCCTCTTCGTGCGGCAGCGCTATGATTATTTCCGCATCCCCGCGCCCGAGCATATATGGCAGCGCGCAGCCGCAGAGCGCGAAAAGCGCGTTTATCGCCGCGGTATGCTCCGTCAGTTCGTCATATGAAAGGTCGAGCAGCAGACGCCCGTGAGCCGAAAGCCCGGGCGCGAAGACGAGCCTGTCTATGCCGCCCAAAGCTTCTGCACAGGCGACGACGGCGGGCGCGATCGCTTCGAGCGTAAAAGCGACGGCGACGCATTTCCCCACGCAGCTGAAAGCGCCGCCGGGCGCGCCCTCAAGCGCGCCGCTTCCTTCTTCCCTTTCCGTGAAAAAGATATCCCCGCCCTCCAGCAGGGGCAAGAGCCTGGAAATGTCCCGCGGGGCGAAGGGCAGGAATATTTTTTTATTTCTTCTTCTTTGCTGCTGCATTATCCGGCGCCGGCAGTGCCTCTTCTTTATCCTTCAGCTTGCGCAGCACGTCGCGGTAGCCGTCGGAGCCGTATTCGACGAATTTTTTGACTCTGCTGATCGTCGCCGTGCTCGCGCCGGTCGCCTGTACGATCTGCGGGTAGGAAAGACCCTTTAGCAGCAGGTTGGCGACCTGGAGCCTCTGCGAGAACGCCTTGATCTCGGAAAATGTGGCCACGTCTTCGAGAAAACGATATGCCTCGTCCCTGTCGGTTATCGCGACTATAGAGTCGCATAGCTGATCGGTAAACTCATCTTTCCATTTGTTCGACATGATTTCCCCTCCTACGATAATTTAAGACTTTATCCTTAGACTATATTAAAATAATATCCTAATTTTTAAAAAAGTCAAGTCAGTTTAACATGATGTCTGTGGATCATGAAAGATACGGAAAAGGCGAATTGAAATAGAAAGGAGCGCTTCGCAGCATAAAACGTTCAAAGAGTGGTACAATACAACGCAACTGTTAATTGCGGAAGAGAAAATTTGACGGAGGAATATAAATGGCAAAGAACATCACCCCCAAAGAAAAAGATTACTCGCAGTGGTACCTCGACGTCATACGCGCCGCGGAGATGGCCGACTACGCGCCTGTGCGCGGCTGCATGGTGATGCGCCCGACGGGCTACGCGATATGGGAAATGGTGCAGAAATATTTTGACGACGCGTTCAAGGAGACGGGGCACGTCAACGCGGCCTTTCCGCTCCTTATCCCACAGTCCTTCCTTTCGAAGGAGGCCGAGCACGTCGAAGGCTTTGCGCCGGAATGCGCGGTCGTGACTCACGCGGGCGGCGAGGAGCTCGAAGAGCCGCTGATCATCCGGCCGACCTCCGAGACCGTGATCGGCCACATGTACAGTAAATGGGTGCAGTCGTGGCGCGACCTGCCCATCCTCATCAACCAATGGTGCAACGTGATGCGCTGGGAGAAGCGCCCGCGCCTCTTCCTCCGTACGTCGGAATTCCTCTGGCAGGAGGGGCATACTGCGCACGCGACGAAGGAAGAGGCCGTCGAAGAGACGCTCCGCATGCTCGAGGTCTACCGCCAGGTGATGACCGACGATTTAGCGCTGCCCGTAATTAAGGGCGAAAAGAGCGAGGGCGAGCGCTTCCCCGGCGCCGACAACACCTACACCTGCGAAACGATGATGAGCGATAAAAAAGCGCTTCAGGCCGGCACGAGCCACTTCCTAGGGCAGAACTTCGCGAAGGCCTTCGATATACAGTTCCAGGACAAGGACGGCTCGATGCAGTACGCCTACACGACGAGCTGGGGCGTATCGACGCGTCTCATCGGCGCGATCATCATGACGCACTCCGACAACGACGGTCTCGTGTTGCCGCCGCGCATCGCGCCGCAGAAGGCGGTCATCGTTCCGATCTCTACGAGCGGCGAGAAGCTTGAAAAAGAGATAATGCCGAAAGCTGCGGAGCTCAAAGCGTCGCTCTGCGCGTCGCTCGGCGGGCGCTTCACAACTATCGACACGAATTTCCATATGAGGCCGGGCGACAGATTCTTCTCGCATCTGCAGAAGGGCGTGCCTCTGCGCCTCGAGCTCGGAGAAAAGGAATTCGCCGCGGAAAGGCTCCGTGCTGTGCGCCGCGACACTGGCGGAAGGATAGATATAGCGTGGAGCGACGCGGCGACGGCGGTCCCGGCGCTGCTCGACGAGATACAGAAAAATCTCTGCGGCCGCGCGCTCGAATTCCGCAGGGCCAATACGCATAGGGCCGAAAGCTTTGAAGAGTTCAAGGAAATCCTCGAAAAAGAGGGCGGCTTCGTAGAGGCCTTCTTCGGCGGTTCGAAAGAGGAGGAGAGGGCGATAAAGGAAGTGACGGGCGCCACGCCGAGATGCTATCCTTTCGAGAACGAAGGCGAGCGCGGCAAATGCTTCTACACCGGCAGAGAGGGCGCGAGAAAGGCGATATTCGCTAAGGCGTATTAATAAATAGGGGAATAGAATCGATCAGGGCGGCGGGCGCGCGAAGGGTTTTAAGTGCGTACGCCGCTTTTATCCCGCGCCTTTTCGCGTTCGATAAACGTCGAAACGGCCCAGAACACAGCGCTGCGAGGCATGTGAATTTTACAGCGGCGCGTCGGCAGATGGGCGTTGTGGGAGAGGTTTTATGAAACCTTTGATAAAGTGGCCGGGCGGGAAGTCCGGCGAGATCGAAAAAGTAAAAGATTACGTTCCGAAGTTCGAAAGGTATTTCGAACCTTTTTTCGGCGGAGGCGCGATGTTCTTTTTTCTCGAGCCGCCGCGCGCGGCCGTGAACGACGCCTCTCCGCTGCTGATGGAGTATTACGGGTTGGTCAAGGCGCGCGACGCGCTGCTTCGCGAGCTGCTGCTGGGCTACGACGAAGGCTTTGTCTCGCTCTACCGCATCTGCTCAGAGCGCTATGCGGATATATACGCGCTGTACGATGAATTTTCGTCGCGGCGGTTGGACGGCGAAGCGCTGAATGCCGGGCTGCTCGCCTTCGCCTCCACCCTTTCCGAAATGCTGGCAAAGGGCGCGGCGGCAGGGCTCGTCCTCGACGAAGAAATTTTCGCGGGCTCGCTCGCGGCGTCGGCGGCCGACAAAATCAAAAGGACGGCGACGAACGACGCGAAAAAAACTTTCCCCGCCGAGGATTTGAAGGAGAATCTTCTGACCGGCTTCATGAGCGGTTTTTACCGCTACTTCCGCGGCGTCTGCAACGGGATGAAGCTCGGGAAGACACCCGTCCCGTCGGCGCAGTACAGGGCCGCGAATTTTTACTTTATCCGCGAATACTGCTACGGTTCGATGTTCCGCTACAACTCCGGCGGGGAATTCAACATCCCGTACGGCGGGATCTCGTACAACGCGAAGAATTTCAGAGCCAAGATAGATAATATGTTCAGTGAAAGGACAGCCGACGTCTTAGCCGGCGCCGATATATCGTGCTGTGATTTCGAAGATTTCCTCGACGACGCGGAGCCGTCGAAGAATGATTTCATATTCCTAGACCCTCCCTACGACACGGATTTTTCGGATTACAGCGGCAGAAAATTCGGGCGCGGCGACCAGCGGAGGCTCGCGTCGCTGCTGAAAGAGGCGCGCGCCAAAATAATGCTCGTCATCAAGAGGACCGATTTTATTCTGGATCTCTATAAAGAAGGCTTTTATATATCGTCGTTTGGCAGCCGCTACAGATATAACGTCAGGAGCAGAAACGAACGCAGCGCCGAACACCTCGTGATAACGAACTTCCCGCTTTGACCGGGCGCCGCCCTATTTTCCGACGCAGAAGGCGCTGAAGATTTTATCGAGCAGCTCCTCCCCGGCGTCGAGCCCGAGCAGAGAAGCGAGCTGGGCCGCTCCCTCTGAAACGCAGGAGAGCGCGGCGTCCTCTCCCGCCGCCGACTTAAGCGCTTCCGCCGCCGCGTCCACCGCCTCTTTCGCGCGCGCAAGGCATTCGAGCTGCCTTGCGCTGACGGAGTAGCTCTGAGATACGTCGCAGCCCGCCGCGGCCGTCTGCAATATGAGTTCCTTCAATTCGGCTATGCCGCCGCCCTCTTTTGCCGAGACGCAAAGCACCGCCGAGCCGGGAAAGTGCGCCTCCGCCTCCTCCTTCGTGATTCTCTGCGGCAGGTCGCTCTTGTTTATGACTATTATCTGAGGCTTGTCGGTCCGCGGCAAAACGGCCGCGCCCTCTTCTTCCGCGCCGTCGAGCACGCGCAGGACGATGTCTGCCTCTTCCATCGACCTCAGCGAGCGGCCGACCCCTATCGCCTCGACTTCGTCTTCCGTGTCGCGTATGCCGGCCGTGTCGATTATCCGCACCGGCAGGCCGCCGCATATGAATGTCTCTTCTATGCTGTCGCGCGTCGTGCCCGGGACGGCCGTCACGATTGCCCGCTCACGTGCGAGCAGCGCGTTCAGCAGAGAAGACTTGCCGACGTTCGGTGCGCCGATTATCGCCGCGCGAAGGCCGTCGCGCAGCAGCATCCCGCAGCGGCAGCGCGAGCAGAGCTCCGCGCACTCGCGAGAGAGCTCTTCAAGCCTCGCGGCGCTTTCCTCCTTCGCGAGGAAGCCCTCCCCCTCCTCGGGGAAGTCCAGATCGACTTCGAGCGCGGCGTAGAGCTCGGTCAACCGCGCCGTCAGCTTTTTTATCTCCGCGGTGAACTCTCCCTGCAGCGCGCGCGCAGACGCGGAAAGGGCCTCGTCGCTTTGCGCCTTTATTATGCCGGCGACGGCCTCCGCCTGCGCTAAGTCTATGCGGCCGTTTACGAAAGCGCGGCGGGTGAATTCGCCGGGCAGCGCGAGGCGCGCGCCGTTCCTGCACAGCTCCGCGACGCAGCGCTGCGCCGCGGCCAAGCCGCCGTGGCAGTGCAGCTCGGCAGCCTCCTCGCCGGTGTAGCTCTTCCCGCGTTCGAAGCGCACCGCCAGGACTTCGTCGAAGGGCTCGCCGTTCGGCGCGCGCAGCGTGCCGAGCGCCATATAGCGCGCCGGCTCCTCCGAGAGTTTTTTATGCGTTTTCGAAGTGTAAATTTTGTCCGCCGCCGCGACGCAGCCCTCGCCTGAGAGCCGGACGATCGCTATGCCCCCGTATCCCCACGCGGTGGCCGCCGCCGTGATTATCTCTTCAGACATTTGTCCCGCCTCCCGCTCCATATGAAAGTCTAACATCCGGCGTCGGCGCTGTAAATAAAAAAGGCCGGAGCTTTCGCCTCCGGCCGAATAGCGCGCAGAAATCGCAGCTTTACAGCTCTTTGATCGCCGCCGCGAGCCTCTTCGCGCCCTCGTCGATTTCGTCCGGCTGACAGAAGGTGAAGCAGGTGCGCATGTAGTCGGCGCCCTTGCCGGCTTCCGGATAGAAGGAGGGGCCGGTTACGAAGGCGACGCCCTTTTCTATCGCCTTCATGAAGAGTTTCGTTGAGTCTACGCCGGGCACCTGGAGCCAGAAGAAGAAGCCGCCGTCCGGCGTGTGATAGATCGTATTCGACGGCAGGTATTTCTTGAAGGCCTTGTCCATCGCGTCGCGCTTCTTCGCGTAGTGGGCGACGATCTTCGGCAGGAAGCCGTCTAAGTGCCCGAGGCGGCAGTACTCGTAGACGAGGGCCTGGGCCACAACGCTCGTGCAGAGGTTCGTGCCCTGCTTGATCATGACCATCTTCTGGATGATCTCGGGCGCGCCGACTATCCACGCGACGCGCGTACCGGGGGCGAGTATCTTAGAGAAGGAGCAGGCGTAGACGACGCGGCCGCCCTTGTCCATCGAGAATATCGTCGGCTTCTGCTCGCCGCTGTAGCGGAGATGTCCGTAAGGGTCGTCCTCGAAGACGATGAGGTCGTATTTTCCCGCGATCTCCAGCAGTTTCGCGCGGCGCTCCGTCGAGAGCGTGGCGCCCGACGGGTTCTGAAAGTTGACTATCGTGTAGATGAATTTGATTTTATGTCCGTTCCTGCGTCCCTCTTCGATTATTCCGGGCAGCTGGTCGACGCAGAGGCCGTCTTTGTCGCAGGGGACGGAGAGGAATCTTGCGCCGCGGTTGCGCATTGCGTGCAGCGCGCCCGGGTAGGTCGGCCCCTCGACGACGATCGTGTCGCCGTCGTTGAGCAGAACGGAGCAGAGAAGGTCCATGCCCTCCTGCGAGCCGGTGGTGATGAGCATTTCGTCCAGCTTCGTCTCGCGTCCCATGCGCGCGGCCATCCACTTCGAGATGTACTGCTTGAGCGGGTCGTAACCTTGGGTGGCGCCGTACTGCAGCACGTCCCTGCCTTCGCGCTTCAGAATCTGAGCCGCCTCGGAGAATTCGGCGACGGGAAACACCGCGGGATCCGGGTTCCCGCCGGCGAAGGAGATGACGCCGGGCGTTTTTGTGTACTTGAGAAGCGCGCGGATCGGCGACGGCTTCACATTCAGCGCTATATCCGAAAATCTTGCGTCCCAATTTACTGTGCTCATTAAAATCCCTCCAGATGAATTGCTTTAACCGTATTATACACGCTCCGCAAAAAAATATATGTACGGACCGCTGATGTTTTAATTGTCCGCAGCGCGTTAGCCCCTGTTCAAAACGCCGGAAGGTCGAAGCGCCTGTTATTCGAAAAATTTTTTTGCAAAGTCGCTGTGCGCCGCCGCGCGTCCTTCGCGCGGCAAAAATTTTTACGGCAACGTTGAAAAGATGATATTATAATCCCATATGAAAACTGTACCGACGGAAGGAAGTTTTTGCATGGCGGAGAACATCGTTATAAACAGCCAGGAGATAAGAAAGTTGCCGGCGGGAAGCGCCTACAAAGCGTTTTTTGTGATGAGCGCGGTCTCGCAGAAGAGCGATAAAAACGGGAAGCCCTATTACGACGTGAGCGTCGCGGATTCCTTCGGGAGCCTCGAAGCGAAGGTGTGGTCGGACGCGCAGTGGCTCGATAAATCCCAGGCGGCTCCGGCGAGCGACGACGACCATCTGCCGCCCGAAAAAATTTCCGCCCTCGTGGGGAAGACGATCGGCGTCAACGGGAAGGTCTCTGACTTCCGTGGGCAGCTTCAGTACAGCTTCGGCAAAATCACGCTGCTCAATCAAGAAAAATTTCCGCCTTCGGGCTATCTGCCTCACTCGCCGATTTCCATAGATGAGCTGTCGGAGCGCTTCAATGTGCTTGCGTCCGGCTGCGGCGGCGAGGCCGGCGAATTCGTCAGAAAAGTGTTCGCCGGCGAATTCCTGCATAAATTCCGCGACTGGCCGGCCGCGGTGAGCCACCACCACGCTTACGCGAACGGCTTGCTCGAACACACCCTTTCAGTCGCCGCATGCGCCAAGTCGATGGCGGAGCGGATGAGGGATTCCGGCTACGACGTCGACGTCGACATCGTCGTCGCCGGAGCGCTGCTTCACGATATAGGCAAGCTCGACTCTTACAGCATGACGACCGTGCCGAACATGACCGTCGAAGGCGCTCTGCTCGACCACGTCGCGCAAGGCTACGCGAGATTCTGCGAGCTTGCGGAGAAACACGGCCTCGGCGAAAAGACGAGGGTGCATCTCGGACATATCATACTCTCGCACCACGGCCTGCGCGAATACGGCTCGCCGGTCGTTCCCGCGACGCCGGAGGCCCTTATCGTCTCCTCGGCCGACGAGCTCGACTTCAAAATTTTCTGCTGGAACGATTCGGTGAAAAATCTGACCGACGAGCAGCCGATCTCTCCGTGGAACAGCTCGGCGCAGCGCCGCTTCTGGAAAAAATAATAAATGGGAGCGGAATTTAAGATTTCGGCCGACAACGATGGCCGCCGCGTCGACCGCCTGCTGCGCACCAAGTGGCGGGAGGTCCCGCTCGGTGTGATCATGAGGGCGATACGCACCGGCGACGTGCGGCTCGACGGCAGAAAAACGAGGCCCGACGCGCGCCTAGCAGAGGGGCAGACCCTTTACGTGCCGTGGGAGAGGCGCGAGGAGGCGTCGGCCGAAAAGCTGCGAAAAGCGCAAAAAAAATTCCCGCCGCTCGACACCCTCTATAAAGACGATTTCCTCTGGATAGTCAATAAACCGGCCGGCCTGCTCGTGCAGCCCGACGAGAAGGGGGGGGACTCCCTCGTCTCGCGCGCCTTGGCGGAGCTCGGCTGGGAGCGCTCCGACTACCGCCCCGCCGCGCTCCAGCGCCTCGACCGGAACACCAGCGGCGCCGTGATCATCGCGCTCGCAGGCGCCGCGCAGCGCCGCCTGGCGGAGCTGATAAGGAAGCGGAAAATAAAAAAGGTATACCACGCCGTCGTCGAAGGTCTGACCGAAGAGCTGGGGCGCATCGACGTTCCGTTGAAAAAGGACGCCGCGGCGAATCGCGTGAGCCCGGACAAAGAGGGGCAAGAGGCGATCACCCTTTATAGACGTCTTGCGGAGTACGAGACGAAGAGCCTCGTCGAGCTGTTGCTGGTCACGGGACGGCCTCATCAGGCGCGCGTACACCTGGCGTCGATCGGGCACCCCGTCGTCGGCGACTCGAAATACGGAAGCGGACGCGGCGCGCGGCGCCCTCTGCTTCACGCCAGAGAGTTGATTTTCCCCGACGACGCCGACCTGCCCGAGAAGCTTCGCGGGCTGAGCGTGCTCGCGCCGCTGCCTGAGGACATGAAAGAGTACGAGAGGGAGGAAAAATAATGAGATGCGATCTATGCGCCAAAAAGCCGTGCCGCGAAGGCAACGCTTGTTCGTCGTGCGACGCGGCGGCGCTCTACGCCGACGCCGAGGACCGTCGCATGATGCGCGCGGCTTCTGAGGTCGAGGCGGAATACTACGGAGAAGTCAACCGGATAGAGGAGATAATCCTTTTCTCGCAGAAAATGGGCTATAAAAAGCTTGGGCTGTCCTTCTGCTCCGGCCTGGCCGAAGAAGCGTCGAAGATAGCCCATATCCTGGAAAATTATTTTGAGATCGAATCCGTGAACTGCAAAGTCTGTGGCGTCCCCAAGAGCGAGATGGGTGCGATGGAAAGCGATAAAGTCGGGAAAATTTCCTGCAACCCGATAGAGCAGGCGGAGATGCTAAACAAAGCCGGTACGGAGCTGAATCTTCTGCTCGGCCTCTGCGTGGGGCACGACGCGATTTTCATAAAGCACTCGCAAGCGCCCGTCGTCCCGCTCGCCGCTAAGGACCGCGTGCTCGCGCACAATCCGCTCGGCGCGGTCTACTGCTCGGCGATATACAAGAGGATGCTGAAGGAGGCCGAAGAAGCCCGCGCCGAGAAGGAGGGCGCCCAGGAAAAATAAAAGCGCCCGCCGGACGCGGCAAAAAATTTTCAGCGCGCCCGCCATTTATCTTTTGAGCGTATAGCTGATACGGATCCAAATTGCTTGACAAAAGCCGGCGTTGTGGTACATAATAAAGACAGCGGGCTACCGCGTCAAACGAATATCCCTATAAGTTGAAAACAGGCGATGTCTGTCTATTGACAGTTGTCGCTTTTTTGCTATAATGTCCATTTGTACGACTGTACAATTTTATTAATTCTCAACTGGGGAGGTTGCTCCCGTGCACGTAAAAGAGACTTCGGGCAAGGCATTTGAGCGGCGCAGGGTTTTTGGCAGAGAGAAAAATCTTATCGCGCTGCCGGACCTGGTAGAGGTGCAGCGCAACTCTTACCAGTGGTTTTTTCAGGCTGACAGAGAACCCGCCAGCCGCGAATCACAGGGGTTGCAGGAGCTTTTCGACGAAGTTTTCCCTATCGAGAGCTTCGACGGCAAGTTCGTCCTCGAATTTGTAAAATATTACGTCGATTCCGTTCAGGTCAGCCTGGATGAGGCACGCAGCAGGGACCTTACATGGTCGAGACCGCTTCGTGCGACGATCCGCCTGATCAATAAAACGACCGGCGAAATTAAGGAAGAAGAAATCTATCTCGGCGATTTCCCCGCAATGACGGAGAGGGGGACCTTTATAATCAACGGGACGGAGCGCGTCGTCGTGAACCAGCTGGCGCGCTCGGCAGGCGTCTACTACAGCGCCGACCTTGGCATCCCCGGCCAGGAGAGCTTCCTCGCGAAGCTCATACCGGACCGCGGCGCGTGGATAGAATTCGACCTGGCTCCTGGGAACGTCGTATCCGTAAAGATAGACAACCGCAAAAAGATTCCCGTGACGATGATGCTCCGGGCGTTCGGAGTGCGCTCTACCGACGAGATCATCTCCCTCTTCGACGGCAGGGAAGAGGAGATGGATCTGATCGACGACGACGTGACCGGTATGCTGATAGCCGAGGACGTCGCAGCTAACGACGGCTCGAACGCTATACGCATACGCAGGAATACGCGCCTCACTAAGGAGCATATGGAAGAGCTCTGGAATCAGGGGCGCACAAAGGTCCGCATGTGGAACATAGACCCGGCGATAGCTGCGACGGTAGAAGGCGACAAGACCGATTCCGCCGAGACGGCGCGCCTTGAGATATTCCGCAAGCTGAAGCCGAACGAACCGGCGCGTATGGAGAACGCGAACGAATATTTCGAAAGCATTTTCCTCGACCCGCGCAGATACAACCTTGGGCGCGTCGGCCGCTATAAGATCAACCGCCGCCTGCAGCTCGACATAGCGCAGTCCGAGCGCCTGCTCACGGTAACGGACATAGTCGCGATAATAAAGGGGCTTATCCGCCTTCGCGACGGCAACGAGCATATAGACGACATAGACCACCTCGGCAACCGCCGTGTCCGCGCGGTAGGCGAGTTGCTGCAAAATCAGGTGCGCATCGGGCTGCTGCGCATGGAGCGCATCGCGCGCGAGCGCATGACGACGACGCAGGATCTTTCGACCGCTATGGCGAAGGACCTTATCAACGTGCGCCCGATATCTGCGGCTCTGCGCGAGTTCTTCGGCTCGGGGCAGCTTTCGCAGTTCATGGACCAGACGAACCCGCTCGCCGAGCTCACGCACAGGCGCCGCCTCTCCGCGCTCGGCCCGGGCGGCCTATCCCGCGAGCGCGCGGGGTTTGAAGCGCGCGACGTGCACCATACGCACTACGGCCGCGTCTGTCCGATCGAAACGCCCGAAGGCCCCAACATAGGGCTCGTAACGTCGCTCGCATCCTTCGCGCGCATCAACGAGTACGGATTCCTCGTCTGCCCGCGCAGAAAGGTCGTGAACGGCAAGGCGACGGACGAGATAGTCTACCTATCCGCCGACGAAGAGGACGAATACTACGTCGGGCGCGCCGATCTGCCGATGGACGGTGAGGGCAACGTGCTTCCGTCCGCGACGGGCGGCATCTATGTCCGCCACCAGGACAACACGATAGAGATCGATCCGAAGGATCTGGATTACCTCGACATATCGCCGAAGCAGATCGTTTCGATCTCGACGGCGCTCATCCCCTTCCTCGAACACGACGACGCGAACCGCGCGCTCATGGGCTCCAACATGCAGCGTCAGGCCGTCCCGCTCGTCTTCCCAGACTCGCCGATCGTGGGCACGGGCATAGAGCACCGCATCGCGAAGGACTCGGGCTCCTGCGTCGTTTCGCGCAGCGGTGGCACCGTGGCCTACGTCGATGCGGACAGCATCGTCATCGACGCCGAGGACGGCGCGCGCGACGAATACCGTATGCCGAAGTTCAGGCGTTCCAACCAGGGGACCGTCATACACCAGCGCCCGATCGTACGCACCGGGCAGCACGTCGACGCGGGCGAGATCATAGGCGACGGACAGGCGTGCAATGAAGGCGAGCTCGCGCTCGGGCGCAACGTCCTCGTGGCGTTCGTCTCGTGGGAGGGCTACAACTTCGAAGACGCTATACTGCTTTCGCAGAGGCTCGTAAAAGAAGATTTCTACACGTCGATACATATAGAAGAATATGAGGTCGAGTCGCGCGACACGAAGCTCGGCCCCGAGGAAATTTCCCGCGATATACCGAACGTCGGCGAAGACGCGCTGAAGCAGCTCGACGACGACGGGATCGTCCGCGTCGGCGCAGAGGTCAAGGCCGGCGACATCTTGGTCGGAAAGGTCACGCCTAAGGGCGAGTCCGATCAGTCTCCGGAAGAAAGGCTGCTGCGCGCGATATTTGGCGAGAAGGCGCGCGAGGTGCGCGACACTTCGCTGCGCGTGCCGCACGGCGAAGGCGGGACGGTGGTCGAGATAAAGCGTCTCAGCCGCAAGACCAACAGTGAGGACTTAAGCCCCGGCGTGAACGAAGTGGTAAAGGTATACGTCGCCCAGTTCCGCAAGATCACCGAAGGCGACAAAATGGCGGGACGCCACGGAAACAAGGGCGTCGTCTCCCGCATAATGGCGGAGGAGGATATGCCCTTCCTTTCGGACGGAACGCCGGTCGACGTCGTCCTCAACCCGCTGGGCGTCCCCAGCCGGATGAATCTCGGGCAGGTCCTTGAGACGGTGCTCGGCTTCGTCGCTATGCAGAGAGGATACAAGGTCGTAACGCCTGTATTCGATTCAGCGACCGCCGAGGATATAACGCCGGACATCAAATGGATTCAGGAGACCAAATATCCCGAGATGCGCGACGACTGCAAGATCACCGTTTACGACGGCCGCACGGGCGAGCCTATGGCGAACAAGGTCATGGTGGGCGTCATGTACATGCTCAAGCTGATACACCTTGTCGACGACAAGATTCACGCGCGTTCGATAGGGCCGTACAGCCTCATCACGCAGCAGCCTCTTGGAGGAAAGACGCAGTTCGGCGGCCAGCGCTTCGGAGAGATGGAAGTCTGGGCCCTCGAAGGCTACGGCGCGGCCCATATGCTCCAGGAGATGCTGACCGTTAAGTCGGACGACATCAGGGGACGCTTGAAGACCTACGAGCGCATAGTGAAGGGCGAAAACCTCGCGAAGCCCGGCGTACCGGAATCATTCCGTGTCCTCATCAAGGAGCTGCAGGGACTGGCGCTCGACGTGGAGATCAAGTACGCCGACGGCACCTTCGGCGAGCTCGTCCTGAACGACGACGACGACGAGAAGGGGCAGCGCCACCTCTCCTTCAAGCCGGATTCGACGGTCGACGACCTTGACGCCGACTTCAGCAACGGCGGCGGACAGAAGCCGGCGGAGGCCGACGACCTCTTCCGCGAGGGCTCGGTCGAATACAGCGGCCTCGAGCTGCACGAGACGGACGAAGAGCGGGATGCCGCTATGCTGAGCGACGATCTCTTTGAGAACGAGCCGAAGAGCGATGATCAGGGGGATGAATAATTGATGGCGAATACTGCACATGAAATTGCCGGCGTAAGGATGAAGCTCTCTTCTCCGGAAAGGGTCAGAGAGCTTTCAAGCGGAGAAGTCAAAAAGCCGGAGACTATAAATTACAGGTCGCTCCGCCCGGAGAAGGACGGTCTTTTCTGCGAACGCATATTCGGGCCGATCAGGAGCTACGAGTGCGCCTGCGGCAAATATAAGCGCAGCGGTCCGAAGTTCCGCGGCGTGGTGTGCGAGCGCTGCGGAGTCGAGGTCACCGACAACCGCGTCCGCCGCGAGAGGATGGGGCATATAGAGCTCGCTGCGCCGGTCGTGCATATATGGTATCTGCGCGGCATCCCGAGCCGTCTCAGCCTGCTGCTCGGCGCGTCGACGAAGGACCTTGAAAAGGTCGTCTACTTCGCGCCCACCCGCCGCCGCGAAAGGGTGTATAAGGCCGTGAACGACGGCCGCAGGTTCGACATGGTGCGCAAAGGCGTGCTGCTGACGTCCTCGGAGGAGCGCATCCACCGCTTCTACGACCCGGACAAGTTCAAGGCCGAAGAGGCTTTCCGCATCGTCAAGGCCGACGAGGTGCCGGTGCAGGAGGGAGATATCATAACCTCCCAGCAGTTCTCGCGCCTAAAGAACGACTACGGTGACGGCTTATTCGAAGCCGAGCCGGCTTACCGCATTACAGAGGAGGGGGCGTCCGAAGCCGACGAGGCTAAGATAGTCTCGGAGAGCGAAAAGAACGCGAAGCTGAAACAGAATCCCGACGCCGAATGCAGGCGCGCCGTTATAAACAACCAGGAAGCCTACATTATAACGAGCGTGAAGCCGCTCCCTTTTAAAAAGAACGACGTCATCTCGAAGGGCGAGGAAGAGCTCTGGTCGCAGAAGTTCCCGAAGCGCATGCAGACCGTCGAAGAAGTAGATATGATAGAGGATCCTTGCTATATAGTAATAGACGGCGGAGCCTCTCCCTTCGCGCGGGGCGACATCGTGCTCGAGCGCGAGGCTCAGATATGCGCGGCGTACGATAAGGAATTCCACGCAGGAATCGGAGCGGAAGGCGTCTATGCGCTGCTTTGCCAGATAAACATCGACACGCTCGTCGAATCGCTGCGCGAGGAGATAGCTGAGAGCTCAGGACAGAAAAAGCGCAAATTAGTCAAGCGCCTCCAGGTCGCGGAGGATTTCCGCAAGAGCGATTCGCGCCCCGAATGGATGGTGCTTTCGGTCCTGCCTGTCATCCCGCCCGACCTTCGCCCGATGGTGCAGCTTGACGGCGGACGCTTCGCCACATCCGACCTCAACGACCTTTACCGCCGCGTGATAAACCGCAACAACCGCCTGCGCAAGTTGCAGGAGTTGAAGGCGCCGGAAATTATCATCCGCAACGAGAAGAGGATGCTGCAGGAATCCGTAGACGCCCTAATAGACAACGGACGCCGCGGCAAGGCCGTGCTCGGAGCCGGCAATAGGCCGCTGAAGAGCCTCACCGACCTCCTGCGCGGTAAAAAAGGACGCTTCCGCCAGAATCTGCTCGGCAAGCGCGTCGACTACTCGGGGCGTTCCGTCATCGTCATCGGGCCGCACCTCAAGATATACCAGTGCGGCGTCCCGAAGCAGATGGCGCTTGAGCTCTTCAAGCCCTTCGTCATGCACAAGCTCGTCGAGAGCGGACTTGCGCCGAACGTGAAGAGCGCGCGCCGCTTCATAGAGCGCGGGCGCGACGAAGTATGGGGGATACTCGAGGAGATAATAAAGGACCATCCCGTCATGCTGAACCGCGCGCCTACTCTGCACCGCTTGGGCATTCAGGCCTTTGAGCCGGTGCTCATAGAAGGCAAGGCGATACGCCTGCATCCGCTCGTTTGCACCGCCTTCAACGCCGACTTCGATGGAGACCAGATGGCCATACACGTACCGCTGTCGCTCGAAGCGCAGACGGAAGCGCGCGTTCTGATGCTTTCATCGAACAACCTGCTCTCCCCCGCGAGCGGAAAGCCCGTAGTCACCCCCACTCAAGATATCATACTCGGCGTCTACTACCTGACGAACGTGATGGAGGGCTGCAAGGGCGAGGGGCTGCGCTTCCGCGATATGGACGATGTCCTTTCGGCGCTCGACCACGAGCTCGTCCACGTCAACTCCAAGATATACCTTAAGAAAGATCCGGCGTGGAAATGCGACGCGATCGACGGCAAGTGGATCGAGACCTGCCCGGGGCGCGTGCTCTTCAACTGCGCGCTGCATCCGAGCTTCCGCTATAAAAACGAGCTTATAAATAAGAAGGAAATGGGCAAGCTGCTCGACGACGCCTACGACAGGGTCGGACAGACGGGCATGGTCGATATGCTCGACGCGATAAAGGCCCTCGGCTACCGCTGGTCTACGATCAGCGGGATCAGCCTCGGCGTCGGCGATATAGTAGTCCCGCCGGAGAAGAAGGAGATACTCGGCATCACGCTCGTTCAGGAAGAAGACCTGACGGGCCAATACGAGATGGGCATCCTGACGGAAGATGAATATATGCGCCAGAAGGACATCCTCTGGTCGGACGCCGGACGCCGCATCGCCGACAAGATCATGGACGGCCTCGCGGTGGACAACGCGCTGCGCATAATGGTCGACTCCGGAGCCCGCGGCTCCCGCGGACAGGTCGCCCAGATGGCGGGTATACGCGGGCTGATGGCAGATCCCTCGGGGCGCATCATCCGTTATCCTATCATCGCCAATTTCAAGGAAGGCCTCAATACGCTGGAGTACTTCATTTCAACGCACGGAGCAAGAAAAGGGCTCGCCGACACGGCCCTCCGTACCGCGAAATCCGGCTATCTGACGCGCCGCCTCGTAGACGTCGCCCAGGACCTGATCGTCATGGAAGAGGACTGCGGCACGCACGCAGGCATCGAGATCCGCCCGCTACTCCAGCAGGATGGCCGGGCCACGATCTCTATGTCCGAGCGCCTCACGGGCAGGGTAAGCCTCGAGGACGTGAAGGACCCGCGCAGCGGCGGCGTTCTGCTTGAGAGGAACGAAGAGATAGACGCGGACAAGGCGTCGTACATCGAATCGCTGTACGACGCAGGAGAGATAAAATCCGTCAAGGTCCGCAGCCCGCTGACCTGCGGCTTGCGTCACGGCATCTGTCGTGCGTGCTATGGCCGCGACCTTGCGACGCGCAAGAGGATAGCGATCGGCGAGTCGGTCGGGGTAGTCGCGGCTCAGTCGATAGGCGAGCCCGGCACCCAGCTTACGATGCGTACCTTCCACACCGGAGGCGTACGTCAGTTCACCGGCGAAGATATCACGCAGGGTCTTCCGCGCATCGAGCAGCTCTTTGAAGTGCGCCGCCCGAAGAAAGTCGCGATACTCGCCGAGGAAACCGGCACGATCGTCGAGCTGCGCGAGATGGACGGCAAGCGCAAGATAATCATCGCGAAAGAGGGCGAAGACGGTGCCGAAGAGCGTATATCCTACAATATACCGGCGTCGCAGAACCTTCTTTCGGGAATCGAAGAGGGCGTTCAGATAAAGAAGGGGCAGATACTGACGGAAGGCTACATCGATCCGCAGCAGCTGATCGAGGTGGAGGGACTCGAGGCGGTGCAGCATTACCTCCTCGACGGGATACAGGAGGTTTACCGCTCGCAGGGCGTTTCGATAAACGACAAGCACATCGAGACGATTCTGCGCAAGGTCGCTCCGGTCAACCGAGTGCGCGTCGTCAAAGAGGGCGACAGCCCGTTCGTATCCGGCGAGCTCGTCTGGAAGGAAGACCTCGAGAAGAACGTGCAAGAAATTCGCGGCGAAAACGCAGCCTCCCTCGGAGTGTCGCTAGCGTTTCTCGGCGACTACGAAGTCACCGACGTGGCCGGCGAGGGCATTGCGCCCGGCGCGGCAGGGGGCGAAAGGGAGATACCCTATTCGAACGACGAGGTCGCATCCTTCCTTCAGGCCGGGAGTATGGCCACGGAGCTCACCGCGAAGAACAAATCGGGCTCTGTGCGTGTGTTTATCGGCGACGCGAACTTCAAGCGTTCGATAGAGGGCTTCGAACTCGTCGAAGATTTCACGCCGGCGAAGAGAGGCGACTCAGAAGGAAAAGCGGATGCCGCACCGCTCGTTAAGGCGGGCACGAGGCTTACTTCAGCGGAGCTTTCGGCGATAGCTTCCTGCGCGCCGCAGCCGATATGCGTCTTCGATATGAACACTCTCATCAGCTGCAAGAACAGAGCGTGGTTTGCAAACGCGGTCGAAGCGGACGGAAGCGTAATAATCGACGCGGACGCGCCGCTCGACGACAAGGCCGTCTCGCTTCTTAAGGGGCACGGCGTAGCGCAGATAAAGCTCTGGAAGAATCCCGACGTCCTCGACGTTACAGAGGGCGTGCGCCAGGTGCTGCTGCAGCACTTCTTCGGCAAGACGATCAAGCAGGCCGTCAACGCCGATGGAGAAGTCATGGAAAGCATTCCAAAATTCATCGACGCGTCCGTGATGAACGGCATAGTCGACGAAAGCATTTCGGGAGTGGAATGTGACGGAGACAAGATCATAACGAAGGAAAGCCTCATCAGGCTCCTGCTGCAGGAAAAGGCTCTCGGTAAGATTCTTCTCTCGCCGGTCGCTGATGCGAAAGGAGAGGCCGCCGTCACGGCTCCGCGGGAAATCACTAACGACGTTATAGAAAAGATTGCGGCCGCGTCGCCCGAGAGCGTTACGATGCGTTCCAAGTCGGCGGCTTCTGAATATAGAAAGCTCTTGCAGCGGGTCACGTTCGTTCGGCGCCTGCTTGAGGAGCCGCAGTGGCGCCCCGTCGTCCACGGCGTAACTAAAGCCGCGCTCGCTACGGACAGCTTCCTGTCGGCGGCATCGTTCCAGCAGACCGCCCAGGTGCTTGCGGCGGCCGCGGTGCGCGGAGACGTCGACACGTTGGCCGGGCTTAAGGAGAACGTCATAATCGGGCTTCTCATCCCTGCCGGCACGGGCATCGAACGCCACCGCAAGGTCGAGATAACGGAAGAAAACGAAAACGCCGTCGGCGAAGAAGAAATTCCGGAGCCCTCGTTCGACAAATAAAAATTCAGCCGAAAAAAACTACAGCGGAGGGCGCGCTGTTTATTGACAGCGTCGCCCTCCGCTGTTATTATATTTCGGTGCGACTATGCACGGGAGGTGTTCGTGTGCCTTTAAACGAGTTGGCGCAAAGTACGCGCTGCGCGGGAGCGAACAGCGTGCTGAGGAAGATCGCAAGAGGCGAAGCGGTAAAAATTTTTCTCGCGGCGGATACAGACGCCAAACTGAAAGATAAAATAAACCTCGCGGCGAGAGAGAGTAATATCCCCGTGGAAATCGCGGAGGATTCACAACAACTGGGAAGAGCGTGCGCCGTGCCGAGGAAAACGGCCGTCGCTGCGATTCTTAAATGGTAACCAAACTTTTAACAGGGAAGGAGGAAGTTATTTGCCAACAATTAGCCAGCTTATCCGTAACGGCAGGGAGGAAAAAAGGCATCGTTCGAGCGCCCCTGCTCTTCAGGAAAACCCGCAGCGTCGCGGCGTATGCACCCGCGTTTACACTGTGACCCCGAAGAAGCCGAACTCTGCTCTCCGCAAGGTCGCCCGTGTGCGCCTTACAAACGGAATCGAAGTCACAGCTTATATACCGGGAGTCGGACACAACCTTCAGGAACACTCTGTGGTTCTCGTCCGTGGGGGTCGTGTCAAGGACCTTCCCGGCGTTCGCTACCACATTATTCGTGGTACGCTCGACTGCGGCGGAGTTGAGAACCGCCGCCAGAGCCGTTCGCTCTACGGCGCGCGCAGACCGAAATAACTTAATGGGAGGTAGTTTTTATGCCGCGTAAAGGTCATGTGAAAAAACGTGTTACACCGCCCGATTCGGTCTACGCGAACGCCTCAGTTACAAAGTTCATCAACTGCCTTATGCTCGACGGAAAGAAGAGCACGGCTGAGAAGATTTTGTACGGGGCGCTGAATCTGGCAGGAAGCAGGCTCAACATTGAGCCCGCGGAAGTATTTGAAAAAGCGATGGCAAATGTCAGGCCGCTTGTGGAAGTCCGCCCCCGCCGCGTAGGCGGCGCGACCTATCAAGTGCCCGTCGAGGTTAAGCCCGACAGGGCGCAGGCTTTGGCGATTCGCTGGATCATCAGCTATTCGCGTGCCCGCAAAGGCATCCCGATGGTCGAGCGTCTCGCGAGAGAGTTCGGCGACGCCTGCAAGGGCGAAGGCGGTTCTGTCAAGAAGCGCGAAGATACGCACCGCATGGCGGAAGCGAACCGCGCGTTTGCGCATTACCGCTGGTAGCGGAAAGTTTTTTAATTTTGATTTAGTTTGGTGGTGTTGGCGATGCAGGGCATCGACTTGAGTACAGTGCGCAATATAGGAATAGCTGCGCATATAGATGCAGGCAAAACGACGACGACGGAGCGCATCCTCTTCTATACTGGCCGTAAGCACAAGCTGGGGGAGACCCATGAAGGCGCGGCTACTATGGACTGGATGGAGCAGGAGCGCGAACGCGGCATTACCATCACGTCGGCGGCTACGACCTGTTTCTGGGGCGATTGCCTTATAAACATAATTGATACACCCGGACACGTGGACTTCACAGTCGAGGTGGAACGTTCCATGCGCGTGCTTGACGGCGCGGTATCGGTCTTCTGTGCAGTCGGCGGCGTTGAGCCTCAGTCCGAGACGGTCTGGCGTCAGGCCGACAAATACGGTGTACCGAGGATAGCTTTCGTCAACAAAATGGACAGGGTCGGCGCGGATTTTTCCGCCGTCGTAGCGCAGATGAGAAAGCGCCTCGGCGCGAAGGCCGTGCCCATTCAGATACCGATCGGAGTCGAAGACGGATTCAGCGGAATGGTGGATCTCGTCAACCGTAAGGCGATAATTTACGACGACACGCTCGGCACCGAGTTCCATACGGCCGACATACCGCCTCAGCTCGAAGAAGAAGCGGAAATAGCGCGCCTGGAAATGCTAGAGATGCTTGCCGATTACGACGACGAAATGATGGAGCTTTACCTCGAAGGCTCCGAGATTCCCGTCGAGATGATTAAAAGGGTCATCAGAAAGGCGACCATAGGGCTTGACATCGTTCCGGTCCTCTGCGGTTCGGCGTTCAAAAACAAGGGAGTGCAGCCTCTGCTTGACGCCGTCGTGGCTTATCTGCCAAGTCCTCTCGACATGCCTCATATCGTAGCAGTCGACCCGGACGACACCTCTAATGAGATAGAGGTCAAGGCCGCGGCGAACGAGCCTTTCGCTGCTTTGGCTTTCAAGATAATGGTCGACCCGTTCGTCGGCAGGCTTGCTTTTTGCCGCATTTACTCCGGCCATATCGAAAGCGGCATGTCCGTCTATAACCCGAATACGCGCCGCAGCGAGCGCGTCGGGCGCATACTCCGTATGCACGCCAACAAGCGCGAGGAAATGGACGGCGCCCAGGCGGGACTTATAGTAGCTATCCCGGGGCTTAAGCAGGTACGCACGGGCGACACGCTCTGCGACGAGAAGCGTCCCGTGCTTCTTGAAAACCTCACCTTCCCGGAGCCGGTCATATCGCTATCGGTGGAGCCTATGAGCAAAGCCGACCAAATCAAGCTCGCGAAGGGACTCGAAGCGCTCTCCGAAGAAGACCCGACCTTCCGCGTTTCCGTCAACGAAGACACGGGGCAGACGCTTATCAGCGGTATGGGAGAGCTTCACCTGGAAATCATCGTCGACCGTCTGCGCCGCGAATTCAGCGTAGAGGTCAAGGTCGGGCGTCCGCAGGTGGCCTACCGCGAGGCGATACGCAAGCCAGCGCGCGCTCAGGGCAAATTTGTCAGGCAGACCGGCGGCAAGGGGCAGTACGGCGACGTAGTGCTGGAGATAGAGCCTCTTGCGGGTGGCAGCGGCTTTGAGTGGGAAGACAGAATCGTCGGCGGAGCTGTCCCGAAGGAATACATCCCGGCCGCCCAGAAGGGCGTCGAGGATGCTCTCAACAACGGCGTGCTCGGCGGTTATCCTGTGATCGGCATAAAGGTCGCCATAGTCGACGGAAGCTATCATGAGGTCGACAGCTCCGAAATGGCGTTCCGCATAGCCGGTTCGATGGCCGTAAAAGAGGCCCTTAAAAAGGCTGACCCGGTCCTTATGGAGCCTGTAATGAGCGTTGAGGTCGTAGTTCCCGAAGAGTACATGGGCGACGTGATAGGAGACCTTTCATCGCGTCGCGGTAGGGTGGCCGAGATGGGTATGCGCGCGAACGCAAGAATCGTCAAGGCATTCGTGCCGCTTGCGTCTATGTTCGGGTACGCGACGGATCTCAGAAGCAAAACGTCGGGGCGTGCTTCATACACAATGAGCTTCGACCACTACGAGGAAGTTCCCCGCAGCGTGGCCGAAGAACTGCTTAAGGGTTAATAAAGTATTTACCTCAGGGAGGTTGGAGAAAAATGGCAAAAGAGAAATACGTACGCAGCAAGCCGCATCTAAACATAGGTACGATAGGTCACATAGACCACGGCAAGACGACGTTGACGGCGGCCATCACGAAGACGCTGGCCCGTCATGGAGGGGCGGACTTCACGCCGTTCGAAATGATAGACAAGGCGCCCGAAGAGAGAGAGCGCGGCATAACGATCAACATCTCCCACGTCGAATACGAGACGGATACGCGCCACTATGCGCACATCGACTGCCCTGGTCACGCGGACTACATCAAAAACATGATAACGGGAGCGGCTCAGATGGACGGAGCGATCCTCCTGGTAGCGGCGACGGACGGTCCGATGGCGCAGACGCGCGAGCACGTACTTTTGGCGCGTCAGGTCAACGTTCCGGCGCTGGTAGTATTCATGAACAAATGCGACATGGTAGACGACCCGGAACTTCTCGACCTTGTTGAGATGGAAATAAGGGACCTATTGAACAAATACGAATTCCCTGGAGACGACATCCCGATAATCCGCGGCAGCGCGCTGAAGGCGCTGGAGTCGGAAGAAGACAACGAGTGGACGGAAAAGATAATGGAACTGATGAAGGCGTGCGACGACTACATACCGGCGCCGGAGCGGGAAGTCAACTTCCCCTTCCTGATGCCGATAGAAGACGTTTTCACGATCACAGGTCGCGGCACAGTGGTGACGGGCAGAGTAGAAAAAGGAATAATCAAGCCCGGAGACGAAGTAGAGATAGTAGGAATAAAAGACACGCGCAAGACAGTTGCGACGAGCCTTGAGATGTTCCGTAAAATCCTCGACGACGCGGAAGCGGGAGACAACGTAGGCATCCTTTTGCGCGGCATAGGCAAAGAAGACGTCGAGCGCGGCCAGGTACTTGCGAAGCCGGGAAGCATCCATCCGCACACGCACTTCAAAGGAGAAGTATACGTGCTCAAGAAAGAAGAGGGCGGACGCCATACGCCGTTCTTCAGCGGCTACAAGCCGCAGTTCTACTTCCGCACGACAGACATCACGGGAGAGATCAAACTTGCTGAAGGCGTAGAGATGGTAATGCCGGGAGACAACAGCACATTCGAAGTGACGCTGATAGCGCCGATAGCGATGCAGGAAGGTCTTCGCTTCGCGGTCCGGGAAGGCGGCCGCACGGTAGGAGCCGGCGTCGTCACTCAGATCATCGAATAACCCCAGGAGGGGAATATTTTGGCAAAGAAGATTCGTATCAAACTTAAGGCGTTCGATCACCGCGTGCTTGACGCGTCAGCGACACAGATCGCCGATACCGCGCAGCGCACCGGTGCCAAGGTATCGGGTCCCGTGCCCCTTCCGACAGAGGTAAACCGTTACTGTGTGCTCACCTCGCCGCACGTCGACAAGGATGCCCGCGACCAGTATGAGATCAGGACGCACAAGCGTCTGATAGATATAATCGACCCGACCCAGAAGACGATGGAGGCCCTTATGGAGCTGAACCTGCCTTCCGGTGTGGATATACAGATTAAGCTGTAAGGTTATAATCTGAAAAAGGAGTGAAACGTTAATGAGTATGGGGATTCTGGGCCGCAAGGTAGGGATGACCCAGGTCTTCGACGAAAACGGCAGAGCGGTTCCTGTGACGGTAATTGAAGCAGGTCCGTGCACGATCGTTGAAATCCGGACACCTGAAAAGAACAGCTACAGCGCAGTTCAGCTCGGTCTCGGAGAAGTGAAGCCCGTCAAGGTCACAAAGCCGATGAAGGGTTACTTCGAAAAGCAGGAAGTTGCGCCCAAGCGCTGGCTGAGGGAGTTCCGCGTGGATGACACGTCGGGCTACCAGGTGGGACAGGAGATCACCGTTTCTCTGTTCCAAAATGGCGAATTGGTTGACGTCATCGGCGTCAGCAAAGGCAAGGGATATGCGGGCGTATTGAAGCGCCACGGCTTCGGCGGCACGCCGGCGAGCCACGGACACTCGGTAACGCACCGCCACCCCGGTTCGATTGGATGCAGCAGCTACCCCGGCCGTGTGATGAAGGGCCGGAAGATGGCGGGTCATATGGGCAGCGAGCGCGTAACGACGAAAAACCTCAAGGTCTTCGGCGTTGACGAGGAGAACAACCTGATATTGATAGCAGGTCCCGTTCCCGGCGCGAAAAACGGCCTTGTCATGATCCGCAAGACAGCGTAGTAGGGGAGGCAGAAGACGATGCCTGTAGTAAAGGAAGTAAATTTCAAAGGCGAGGTTATCGGCGACGTTACCCTTTCCGATGCCGTCTTCGGAGCCCCGGTCCATGTGCCGGCCATGCACCAAGTCGTGGTCGCGCATCTGGCTAACTGCCGTGTCGGCACGCATAACACGAAAGACCGCGGCGACGTACGCGGCGGCGGCAAAAAGCCCTGGAGACAGAAACACACGGGACATGCGCGTTCGGGAAGCTCGCGTTCGCCTGTGTGGGTCGGCGGCGGTGTAGCCCATGGTCCGCATCCGCGCGATTATCATCAGAAGGTGAACAAGAAGGTCCGCCGTCTTGCGATACGCAGCGCGCTCACGCTGAAGGCGCAGGCGGAGAACATGATAGTTGTGGACAAGTTCGACATCGACGCCCCGAAGACGAAGAGCATGATTGCCTTCCTCGCGGCGGTGCAGAAGGGCAAAAAACCCCTTCTCGTCCTGCACGAGACGAATATGGCCGTAGTGAAGTCGGCGGCGAATATTCCCGGCGCTTATGTGCAGCATGTCGACAGCGTCAACGTCTACGACCTTTTGAATCATGACCAGCTGATCGCAACTCCAGAAGCGATTAAAAAGCTCGAGGAGGTATTCGGCTAATGAATGCTATTTCGTACGATATAATAGTCCGCCCCATCATAACGGAGAAAACGAGCCGCCAGATGGAGCTGGGACAGTACACGTTTGAAGTTCTTCCGAAGGCCAACAAGATAGAGATTCGCAAAGCGGTCGAGGAAGTTTTCAAGGTCAAGGTTGTCAGGGTAAATACGATCCAGGTCCGTTCCAAACCGAAGCGGATGGGCGCCTTTTTGGGTCGTTCACGCTCGTGGAAGAAGGCGGTCGTCACTCTCGCAAAGGGAGAAAAGATCGCTTTCTTCGAGGGCGCAAGCGCCTAGGCAGAAAGGGGAAGCATCGATGGGAATTAAGAAATACCGTCCCACTACGCCCAGCCGCCGTCAGATGGCGACGCCCGATTTTTCCGAAATCACAAAGGCGAAGCCTGAACGCAGTCTGGTGGTATCGCTCTCACAGTCAGCGGGACGCAACAACAACGGGCGCATCACGTCGAGACATCGCGGCGGACGCGGAAGAATCAAATACCGCATTATCGACTTCAAGCGCGACAAGGCCGGAGTCGCGGGCAAGGTTGCCGCGATCGAATACGATCCCAACCGCTCCGCGCGCATCGCCCTTATCTCCTACAGGGATGGCGAGAAGAGATACATCATAGCCCCTGTCGGACTCAACGTGGGCGATACGATCGTCTCCGGCGAAGGCTCGGACATCCGCCCCGGCAATGCTCTGAAGCTCAGAGACATCCCCGTTGGAACGATAGTCCATAATATTGAGCTTGAGCCCGGCCGCGGCGCGGTAATGGTCCGTTCCGCCGGTACGTCGGCACAGCTTATGGCCAAAGAGGGCAAGTACGCCTTTGTGCGTATGCCTTCCGGCGAGCTTCGCCTCGTTCTTCTCGAGTGTATGGCGACAGTCGGACAGGTTGGCAACGAGGAGCATGAGAACGTGGTCTCAGGTAAGGCCGGAAGAACACGCTGGCTCGGTATCCGTCCGCATATCCGCGGCATGATACAGAACCCTGTCGACCACCCAATGGGCGGCGGCGAGGGAAAGAGCAAGTCGCACAAGCATCCTGTCTCGCCGTGGGGCACTCCGGCAAAGGGTTACCGTACTCGCAAACGTAAGCCGTCGGATAAGTTCATCGTCCGTCGCCGCAAGAAGTAGCCCAGGTTTGTAGGAGGTAAATAATTATGTCTCGTTCACTGAAGAAAGGCCCCTACGTAGATCAGAAACTTCTGCGCAGGATTGAGGATATGAACGAATCAGGCAAAAAAGCGGTTTTAAG
Organism: Synergistes jonesii; assembly: GCF_000712295.1. Classification (NCBI taxonomy): domain Bacteria; kingdom Thermotogati; phylum Synergistota; class Synergistia; order Synergistales; family Synergistaceae; genus Synergistes; species Synergistes jonesii. Next base: position 74,038 of record NZ_JMKI01000006.1, read on the forward strand.
GAGCTGGTCGCGCGCCTGCTCGATCACGCCTGAAATGGTCGGACATACTATCGCGGTGCATAACGGTCGCATCCACGTTCCCGTCTACATCAGCGACAACATGATCGGCCACAAGCTCGGGGAGTTCGCTCCGACGCGCAAGTTCGGCGGCCACGCCGGGCAGGAGCGTTCCACGAAGGTAAAGGCAGCGGCGAAGTAGGAGGCCACGGGTATGGAAGTAAAAGCATCTGCAAAAAACCTGCGGGTTTCCGCAAATAAAGTACGCAGAGTACTTGCGCTCGTGCGCGGCAAGAACGCCTCGGACGCTCTGATGATACTCAAGTATACTCCCAATAAGCCGGCACGCTTCGCAGAAAAAGTGCTCAAGAGCGCCGTTGCAAACGCGGAGCACAATCACGGCCTCGACATGGACAAGCTCGTCGTAAAGGCCGCGATGGCCGACCAAGGATCATATATGAAGCGCTTCCGCCCTGTCGCGCAGGGACGTGCGCATGCGTTCAGACATCACACGTGCCATATAACGATGGTCGTGTGCGAGAAGTAAGGAGGGGTTGAACGGTGGGTCAGAAAGTTCACCCGGTAGGTTATAGACTTGGCGTCATCTACGATTGGGAATCTCGCTGGTACGCCGACGGTAAAAAATACGCCAAGAATCTTCATAAAGACCTTGAGCTCAGAGCCTGGATCAAAAAGCGCTGGGAGCAGGCAGGCGTGAGCCGCGTGGAGATCGAGCGTATCGGAGACGTGATGCGTTTCACGGTTTGGACCGCACGGCCTGGTGTCGTAATTGGCAAGCAGGGTGCTGAAATACAGGCGGTCCGCGAGGAACTTCAGGCTATGACGGGCAACCGGGTCATGATTAACATTCAGGAGATGAAAAATCCTGACGTCGAGGCTCAGGTGGTGGCGGAAGGCGTCGCCTCTTCACTGGAGCGCAGAATCAGCTTCCGTCGCGCTATGAAGCAGTCGATATTCCGCGCGATGAAATCGGGCTCCATGGGAATTAAGATTCAGTGCAGCGGCCGCCTCGGCGGCGCCGAAATCGCCCGCACTGAATGGTATCTTGAGGGCCAGCTCCCGCTTTCAACGCTGAGGGCGGATATAGATTACGGCTTCGCGGAAGCCCACACTATATACGGAGTAATAGGCATCAAGGTGTGGATTTATAAAGGCGAGGTCATGGAGCGCAAGCCTCTTGAGGCCGAGCCGGTGACTAAGGACAGGGGGTAGTCGAGGATGCTTGCTCCTAAGAGAGTTAAATACCGCAAACCCCATCTGACTGCCCTTCGCGGCTACAGCAAAGGCGCTACGGAGATAGATTTCGGCGAATACGGCCTTCAGGCCTGCGAAAACGGCTGGATATCGGCCCGCCAGATTGAAGCCGTCCGCGTCGCGATAAGCCGTAAGATGAAAAAGGGCGGAAAAATTTGGATCAGAATCTTTCCGGATCGTCCCGTTACCGAGAAGCCTCTTGAAACTCGTATGGGTAAAGGAAAAGGCAACGTGGAATATTGGACCGCAGCCGTAAAACGCGGACGGATCATGTTTGAAATTGCCGGAGTACCGCGTGAAGTAGCCGAGCAGGCATTTCGCACAGCTGCGTTCAAACTGCCCATCAAGGTAAAGATGTTGGCCCGAGAGGGAGCAGGTGAATAAAGATGGATCCTAAGGAACTTCGAGAGCTCAGCATATCTGAGCTCAGGGATAAGCACAAGGAATATAAAGAAGAGCTCTTCAACCTCCGTTTTCAGAATGCGATCGGACAGTTGAGCAACTCAGGGAGAATCAGAGAAGTAAAGAAGACCATCGCCCGTATTCTTACCATCATCACAGAAAAAGAAGCGGGCATGGAACGTGCAGAGGCAAGGAGGTAATCGACGATGGAAGAACGCACAGCGCATCGTAAGGTTCGTGCAGGAGTCGTGGTGAGCGACAAGATGGAAAAGACCATCGTCGTGCGTGTTGACCGTATGGCAAAGCACTCGCTTTATGGGAAACCCGTTCTCCGTTCAAAGAAATTTATGGCACACGACGAGAATAACGACTGCCGCATCGGCGACACCGTGAAGATCGGCGAGACCCGTCCCCTTAGCGCCAGAAAGCGCTGGGAGGTCCTTGAGATAATCAAGAGGGCGCCTGTACTGGGTGCGACGGAAGAGGAGGCTGAATAATTATGATTCAGCTGCGTACTGTTCTTAACGTGGCGGACAATTCCGGCGCTAAGAAAATCCTCTGCGTTCAGGTAAAGGGAGGCAGCTTCCGTAAGACCGGAACGATAGGCGACGTCATCGTCGCCGCGGTGCGCGAGGCTTCGCCGAACGGCAACATCAAAAAAGGCGATGTCGTAAAGGCCGTAATCGTCAGGACGAAGAAAGAGATACGCCGCAGGGATGGTTCCTATGTGCGCTTTGACGACAACGCCGCGGTCGTCATAGACGCCAACGGCGACCCCAGAGGAACGCGTATTTTTGGTCCTGTAGCAAGGGAACTGAGAGAAAAGAAATATATGCGTATAGTCTCTCTGGCGCCCGAGGTTGTGTAGGGGGTAACCTGCCATGTCTAAAATGAGAATCAAAAAGGGAGACCGCGTTCGCGTGATTTCGGGAAAAGACGCCGGCAAAGAGGGAAAAATCCTCAGCAGAAACATCGATAAGGATACCGTCGTCGTGGAAAACATAAATATGGTTACAAAGGCGGTCCGTCCCTCTCAGAAGGATCCGCGCGGCGGGCTCGTCAAGAAGGAAGCCGCCCTTTCGGCGTCAAAGGTGATGCTCGTATGCCCGAAGTGCGGCAAAGCGACGCGCGTAGGACGCGCTTTCCTCGACAGCGGACAGAAAGTCCGCATCTGCAAGCAGTGCGGCGAGATAATCGATAAGGCTTAATGAGGAGGGACAACTGATATGACTCCGCGTCTTTTGACAAAATATACAGAAGAAGTCCGCCCTCGTCTGAACGAACAGTTCCAGTACAAGAACGTCATGCAGATACCGCGCCTCGTCAAAGTCGTCATCAATATCGGCGTAAACGAAGCGAAGCTCGACCAGAAATATATGGATGCCTCGATGAACGAGCTAACGATTATTTCCGGACAGAAGCCGGTGCTGAAACGCGCAAAGAAATCCATAGCAGGATTCAAAGTTCGCGAAGGGATGCCCGTGGCTTGCTCGGTCACGCTGAGAAGCGGCAGAATGTGGGAATTCGTCGACCGCCTCTTCAGCATTGCGCTTCCCCGCATCAAGGACTTCCAGGGAATTTCGAAGAAGGGCTTCGACGGCAGAGGGAATTTCAACCTCGGGCTCAAAGAGCAGCTTCTCTTCCCGGAGATAGACTTTGACAAGGTCATCCGCCAGCGCGGCATGAACATCACGTTTGTGACAACGGCGCAGACAGATGAGGAAGCCCAGCTGCTTTTGAAAGAGCTTGGGATGCCCTTCGCCCGTTAGGAAGGAGAAGCAAATGGCTCGTAAATGTATGGTGAACAAGGCTAAAGAAGAGCCGAAGTTCAAAGTCAGAAAATACAACCGCTGCCCGATTTGTGGGCGCCCCCACGGCTACATGCGCAAATTCGACATGTGCCGCTGCTGCTTCCGCAAGCTTGCGCGCGAGGGCAAGATCCCTGGCGTCGTCAAGGCGAGCTGGTAGCAGGTGGGCGTAGAAGGGAGGATCCTTTAATGCATATTACCGATCCTGTCGCGGATATGCTCACACGCATCAGAAATGCGAATGTGGTCTACCATGAAATGGTGGATATGCCTCTTTCAAAGCTCCGCCTCGAGATGGCGAGAATACTCAAAGAGGAAGGCTATATCCGTAACTATAAGACAATAACAGACGCGAAGCAGCCGATGCCGATCCTCAGGCTGACCATGAACTACGGTCCGCAGAAGGAAAGGGTCATCCAGGGACTTCGCAGGATAAGCAAGCCGGGACGCCGCATCTATGTCGGCAAGGACGAACTCCCCAAAGTCATGGGCGGGCTCGGCATCGCTCTCATCTCAACGTCAGCCGGACTCATGACCGACGCCAACGCCCGCAAGCTTGGCCTCGGCGGAGAAGTCGTCTGCTACGTCTGGTAACGGAGGAGCTTCGCTATGTCAAGGATAGGACGCAAAGCCATCGCTCTTCCGAAGGGCGTTGAAGTAAAGGTCGACGGACGGCGCGTGACTGTAAAGGGCGCGAAGGGTACCCTTGAGATGGACGTAATGCCCGAAATCTCCGTGGCCGTCGAGGACGGAAACGTCACAGTGGCCCGCGGGAACGACGACAAGGCGACGCGCGCGGCTCACGGCATGACGAGAGCCCTCATCAGTAACATGGTTCAGGGCGTCAACGAAGGTTTCCAGAAAACCCTCGAAATCGTAGGCGTAGGTTATCGTGCGCAGATGCAAGGAAAGAACCTCGTCATGAGCCTCGGCTTCTCGCATCAGGTCGAAGTCGCTCCCCCTGCGGGCATCGAATTCGTCTGCGAGAGCCCGATCAAGATCATCGTGCGCGGCATCGATAAGCAGCTCGTCGGACAGGTCGCGTCGGACGTTCGTGCCCACCGTCCGCCCGAGCCCTACAAAGGCAAGGGAATCAGATACGCCGGCGAATACGTGATCCGCAAAGCCGGTAAGGCCGGCGCCAAAAAGTAAGGAGAGGTGAAGGACGTTGATCAATAATCGCAGCCGCAACGAAATGCGGGAAGTGCGCCACCGTCGCCTCAGGAGACATCTCTCCGGCACCGGCGAGCGCCCGCGTCTTGCAGTCTTCGGCAGCCTGAAGCATATATTTGCCCAGGTCATCGACGACGAAAAGGGACATACTCTTGTATCGGCATCGACGGTACAGGATAAATTTGAAAATCTTAAGAGCACTGGGAACCAGGAAGCGGCAAAGGCAGTAGGAAAGCTTATCGCCGAACGCGCCCTTGCTAACGGAATCACCGAAGTCGTCTTCGACAGAGGCGGGCATCTCTACCACGGCAGAATCAAAGCCTTTGCGGAAGCGGCCCGTGAAGCCGGTCTGAAGTTCTAAGAGGGGGGCGACTAAAGTGGCGAAAGAGACACAGAATGTAAAATCCTACAGCAGCAGGGGGCTCGAGCTCACGGAGCGCGTCGTATCGATCAACCGCGTAAGCAAGGTCGTTAAAGGCGGAAAGCGTTTCCGCTTCAGCGTTCTCGTGGTGGTAGGCGACGGCGTGAGCCAGGTCGGCCTCGGGATGGGCAAAGCCAAGGAAATCTCCGTTGCGATGAAGAAGGGTATAGAACACGCGAAGAAGAACCTGATAGACCTTAAGAAGACAGGGCAGACCCTTCCTCATCCGATCATCGGGAAGTTCGGCGCGGCCGAAGTCCTTATGCGTCCCGCGGCGCCCGGTACCGGAGTTCTTGCAGGCTCGTCGGTCCGTCCGATAATGGAGCTCGGCGGCATCAAAGACGTTATCGCAAAGGTCACCGGCAGAACGTCGAACCCGATCAACATAGCGTATGCTACGATGGATGCGGTAAAGCGCCTGCGCACGCCGGAAGAGATCTACAGGCTCCGCGGCAAAGAGCGCAAGGAAGCGTAGGAGGTATCGCGCTATGGCTAAACTTCGTATTACATGGAAAAGGAGCACGATAGGGCGTCCTCCTATTCAGGAGAGAATCATAAAGGCTCTCGGCTTTCACAGGCTCAACGAGACCGTATATCATGACGACACTCCGCAGATTCGCGGCATGGTCGACAAGATCAGCCACCTGCTCGAGTGGTCTGTCGAGGATTAGGGGGGATAAGCCATGGAACTTCATGAACTTTCACCGATGCCCGGTTCGCGCAGGAAGAAGAAACGCCTCGGAATGGGGCTTGGCAGCGGAAAGGGAAAGACGGCCGGCAAAGGACACAAGGGACAGAAGGCCCGCAAGAGCCCCGGCATTGGGGCGAACTTCGAAGGCGGACAGATGCCGCTTGCACGCCGCATACCAAAGCGCGGCTTCAGCAATTTCCGCTTTACCGTCAGATACCAGACGGTGAATCTTGAGGAACTTGAAAATCGCTTCGAGGCTGGAGCGGAAGTTTCCGCGGAAGAATTAGCCGGACTTCGTCTCATTAAATGCGCCTGCGGGCCGGTCAAGATACTCGGCGAAGGCGAACTCACAAAAAACCTCACTGTAAAGGCAAACGCCTTCAGCGCATCGGCCGCTAAGAAGATCGAAGCGGCCGGCGGCAAGGCAGAGGTGATATAATGCTGGATTCCTTCCGGGATACCTTTAGGCTGCCTGACCTGAAGCGCCGCATACTCTTCACCCTTGCAGCGCTCTTCGTCTACCGTCTCGGCGCGCATGTGCCGACTCCCGGAGTGGATGCTGCCGCTCTTGGAAAGCTTTTCGACCAGGGCACCCTGCTCGGCTTCCTCGACCTTTTTGCCGGCGGTGCGCTCAGCCGTTTTTCAATATTTGCGCTGGGCGTAACGCCTTATATCAACTCAAGCATCGTCATGCAGCTTCTTGCCGTAGTTATGCCGAGCCTTGAAAAGATGCAGAAGGAAGGGGAAGAAGGGCGCAAAAAGATCGTTCAGTGGACCCGCTACGGAACGATCGCCTTCGCGCTCATACAGGCGGTCGGCATGACAGGCTGGCTGAAAGGTCTTGGAATTTACTCCGGCGGCGTACTGGATATCATCCTCGTATCGCTTACGCTCACGACGGGAGCTGTCGCCGTCATGTGGCTCGGCGAAATAATGTCCGATCATGGGATAGGAAACGGGATATCGCTGCTCATCTTCGCGGGCATCGTCGTGAGGATCCCCGAAGCCATCGTGCGCACGGCTTCGCTCGTGCGCCTTGGCGAAATGAACGTCCTCGTGCTGCTGCTCGCCGTCGTGATCATGGTAGCGGTCGTCGCGGGATGCGTGCTCCTTCAGGAAGGCCAGCGCCGCCTCCCAGTTCAGTACGCGAAGCGCATGATCGGAAACAAAATGTACGGCGGGCAGTCGAGCTTCATTCCTCTGCGCGTCAACACGGCTGGAGTCATCCCGATAATCTTCGCCTCGTCGATACTGCTCTTCCCCTATACTATAGCCGGACTCTTCCAGCACGGCATAGCGAGGGCGATTCAGCAGGCGATGAGCCCGAGCAGCCCGATATATATGATTCTCTACGTGCTCCTCATCATATTTTTCTCGTATTTCTATACGGCGGTCGTCTTCAAGCCCGAGGATATATCGACGAATATGAAGAAGAACGGCGGGTTCATCCTGGGCATCCGCCCGGGCAAGCCCACGACCGACTACATAGAGAAGGTAATGGGGCGCATTACGCTCGGCGGTTCGATAGCCCTTGCGGTGATAGCGATAGTCCCGACCCTTATGACGGGGCTGATGAATATCAATACCTTCTATTTCGGCGGCACGGCCGTGATAATCGTCGTCGGCGTCGCGCTCGACACGGTGCATCAAATCGAAGGCCAGCTCCTCATGCGCCATTATGAAGGCATAATCAAACGCCGCGGCGGCAAGGGCGGCAGCCTTTTAAAGCTGTAATCCAAGGAGGCTGAAAAATGAGAATAATTCTTCTCGGAGCCCCGGGAGCGGGGAAGGGAACTCAGGCGGACAGCATTAAAAGCAAATATCCCATAGCGCACATTTCGACCGGCGACATCCTCCGCGCTAACGTCAAAGCGGGCACAGAACTTGGAAAAAACGCGAAGGTCTATATGGACGCCGGAAAGCTTGTGCCCGACGAAGTGATCGTCGGAATGATGGAGAAGCGTCTGACGGAGGCCGACTGCAAGGAAGGCTTCATGCTCGACGGCTTCCCGCGCACGATAGCTCAGGCTGAGGCGCTCGACAAGATGCTTGCGAAGCACGCGATCAAGCTGGACGCAGTAGTCAGCCTTGAGATAGACGACGATACGGTCGTTTCGAGGCTCACGTCGAGGCGGGTATGCAAACGCTGCGGCGAGATATACAATACCGCGTTCAAGCCCGCGGTAAAAGAGGGCGTATGCGACAAGTGCGGAGGAGAAGTGATTCAGCGCGACGACGACAAAGAGAGCGTTATCAGGAACCGCCTCTCCGTCTTCCACACGCAGACGGCTCCCCTTATCGACTATTACACCCGAAAGGGTCTTCTGATTACGGTCGACGCGACCGGCGGCAGGGATGCCGTGCTGAAGATTCTTGAGAAGAAATAGGAATCGGGGCAGCTCTCTATTATGATCACCTTCAAAAGCGACCGCGACATAGCCAAGATGCGCAGGGCTGGGCGGGTCGTTGCCGATATTCTCAATTTAATGAGAGATATGGTCAGGCCGGGAATCGATACCCTGACGCTGGACGAAGCCGCCGAAAATCTCGTCCTCAGGGAGGGTGCAAAGCCCGCCTTCAAAGGCTATAAGACCTCGTGGGCGTCGATCCCCTTTCCCGGCACGATATGCGCTTCGATAAACGAAGAAGTCGTGCACGGGATACCCTCGCGGGAGAGAGTCCTCGAAGAGGGAGATATAATCAGTATAGACACCGGCGCCTCGCTGGAGGGTTTCTTTGGGGACGCCGCATGTACGTTTGCTGTCGGGGAGATCAGCGAAGAGCGGGAGCGGCTGCTTGCTCTTACGCACGAGTCCCTGCGCAGCGGCGTCGCTGCGGTCAAACCCGGGGCAACGCTCGGAGACATCGGTCACGCGGTTGAAAACGTCGTAATTCCCGCAGGCTACGGCCTCGTAAGAGACTACGCGGGTCACGGCATCGGACGCAGGATGCATGAAGCTCCTCAGGTCCCGAATTTTGGGAAGCCGGGAAGCGGCATAACCGTCAAGCCGCGCATGACATTCTGCGTTGAACCGATGGTGATGACCGGAGCCGAGGAAGTCAAGACGCGGCCGGACGGCTGGACTGTAGTAACGAGGGACGGCAGCGACGCCGCCCACTTTGAATACAGCCTTCTCGTTACGGATGACGGTGTGGAGATTTTAACGCCATGGGAGTGACATCCCCCATCCAAGATGAGAGATACCGCGCCGGGGAGATCGTCATCGTGCGCCGCGGAAAGTACGCAGGCAAGCCCTTTGCCGTAGTAGGGCGCGACGACGGCCGGATATTGATAGCTAACGGGGCTGAGTACAAGGCGGCTAAGCCTAAGAGGAAAAATGTTATTCACCTGCAACAGACGCACTATTATCTCGAAGATGTGGCCGGGCGTGTCGCTGGCGGGAAACCTCTGGACAACGGCTGGTTGATGCAGAAAATTTCCCACGTTTTGGAAAACAGTGGCACATCTTGCAGACAGGAGGATGAAACTGCCTAATGGCCAAAGAGGAAGTAATTGAGGTAAAAGGCAGGGTAGTTGAGCCGCTGCCAAACGCCATGTTCCGAGTAGAGTTGGAAAATGGCCACAAAATACTGGCTCATGTCTCGGGCAAAATGCGGATGCATTTCATCAGGATACTGCCGGGCGACAGAGTTTTGCTACAGCTATCGCCCTACGACCTGACACGCGGCAGGATAACATACAGATACAAGTAGGCGGATAGCCCGCCACTGACGAATTAATATAGCCAAGGAGGTCTGCATTTAATGAAAGTAAGACCGTCGGTCAAACCTATATGTGAATATTGCAGAATTATCAAGCGCCACGGCGTCGTGCGCGTCATCTGCAGCAAAAATCCGCGCCATAAGCAGCGCCAGGGAGCAAGGAGGTAGCAGGGGATGGCTCGTTTAGCCGGTGTTGACCTGCCGCGTGAAAAGAGAATCGAAATAGCCCTTACCTATATTTTCGGCATAGGGCCGGCAGTTGCTGACGACATCATAAAGGTCACGGGAATCAATCCCAACACCCGTGTGAAAGACCTCTCTGAGGAAGAGGAACAGAAGCTTCGCGCCGAAATTGAGAACAATCGTTTGGTCGAAGGCGACCTTCGCCGCGATATAGCAATGAACATCAAACGTCTGATGGATATAGGCTGCTACCGCGGTCTCAGGCACCGCCTGGGGCTCCCCGCCAGAGGCCAGAGGACGAAGACCAACGCCCGCACCTGCAAAGGACCGAAGAGGACCGTCGCGGGCAAGAAGAAAGCCACAAAATAGCAGGAGGGATTGACAGTTGGCCAAACGTGTACAGCGCAGCCGCAAGCGTAAAGAAAAAAAGAATGTAAGCTACGGCGTAGCGCACATTTACTCGACATTCAACAACACGATCGTGACCCTTACGGACAAGCAGGGCAACGCGCTTTCATGGGCGTCGGGCGGAAACGTCGGCTTCAAAGGCGCGAGAAAGTCTACGCCCTACGCGGCGCAGATGTCGGCGGCCCAGGCCGCTAAGGCCGCCCAGGACCACGGGGTAGTCGAAATAGACGTTGTGGTAAAGGGCCCCGGGCCGGGACGCGAGTCCGCGATTCGTTCACTTCAGGCGGCAGGCCTGCAGGTCAACGTTATCCGCGACGCCACGCCCATCCCGCACAACGGATGCCGTCCGCCAAAGCGGCGCCGCGTGTAGTCCTAAAAGGAGGTACATACTGATATGAGCAGATATACAGGACCTGTTTGCCGGCTTTGCCGCGCAGAAGGCGCCAAGCTCTTTCTGAAAGGTGACCGCTGCTATACGGAGAAATGTGGTTTCGCAAAGCGTAACTCGAAGCCTGGGCAGCATGGTACGCGCCGTGGCAAACTCAGCGAATACGGCATCCGTCTCCGCGAGAAGCAGAAACTTCGCCGTTTCTACGGAATCCACGAGACGCAGTTCGCTGAGATATTCGACAAGGCCAGCGGCATGGAGGGGCAGACGGGGCACAACTTCCTCCAGCTGCTTGAGCGCCGTCTCGACAACGTCGTCTATCGCCTCGGCTTCGGCGTGAGCCGCCGTCAGGCGCGCCAGCTCGTATGCCACGGACATTTCACGGTCAATGGGCGCAAGCTCGACATTCCGAGCGCGCTGCTCAAGGTTGGGGACGTCGTAGCGGTAGCGGAGGGCAGCCGCGATGTGGCGACCCTTAAAGAAAACGCCGAGGCGTCGGCGGCCCGCAGCATCCCTGCGTGGCTTTCCTTCAACGTAGAGGCAATGTCCGGAACAGTCGTTTCCGCACCTGTCCGCGAGCAGATTGACGTACCGGTGAACGAGCAATTCGTTGTCGAATTCTATGCACGTTAACGTGACGAGAAGGTGGGGGAGAATATGGATCACGACCGCCATGAGATCATAGTACAGGAATCAACCCCTTCATACGGCAAGATCACGATCGAGCCACTTGAGAGAGGATACGGGGTCACGCTTGGCAATTCGCTGCGCCGTGTCCTGCTTTCCTCAATAAGCGGAGCCGCGGTGGTCGCCGTCCGTATCGACGGCGTGCTGCATGAATTCAGTACGATCGCCGGAGTGAAGGAAGACGTTATCGAAATTCTGGTCAACCTGAAGCATATTCCCGTCCGCTGCCATTCGACGTCGGTGCGCACGCTGCATCTGGAAGCGAAGGGGCCGAAAGCCGTCACGGCTTCAGACATCGACCCGGACAGCGAGATCGAGTTCCCTGACCCTGACGCGTACATATGCACTCTTGAAGAGGGGCACTCGGTCTCGATGGACATTTACGTCTCCATCGGCACCGGATACGCGCCTATCGACCGTCCGCGTGCGACGTACCTTCCGATCGACGCACTTCAGACGGACGCGCTCTTCTCTCCCGTCCAGCGCGTAAAGTACGATATACAGGACAAACGCATGGGACAGCGCACGGACTACGACAGCCTTACGCTGGAGATCTGGACGAACGGCGTCGTCACGCCCGAGGACGCCGTCATACAGGCGGGGCTTATCCTCAAGGGATACTACGCTTCGATCGTCGACGCGCTGGCTGGGCCCGGGACGAGCGCTCTCTCCGAGATCATCAAGAGCGACGAGGCTCAGCAGCGAGCCGCGGGCGGCAAGCAAAGCTTCGATTCGCGCGCTCTCGGCGGCTTCCCGATGGGAGAAAATTCCATATACGCGCGCCCCGTCAGAGACCTTGAGCTTTCAGTGCGCAGCGAGAACTGCCTGCTGAGGGGCGGCGTCCATATGATAGGCGAACTTGTAACGAAGACGAGGGACGACCTTCTAAAAATACGCAACCTCGGCAAAATCTCCCTTCGTGAGATAGAGGAAAAACTGGCCAAGTTCGATCTTCACCTGAGCGGCGATATAAGCGCGCCGATCGGCGACGACGAAGAAGAAGACAAGGCCGACAGTGAACAGAACCCAAAGGAGGAATAAACAATGAGACACCGCATGAGTAAAAGGCGGTTGGGGCGCTGCAGCTCCCATAGACGCGCCATGTTGGGCAACATGGCCGCAAGTCTCTTCATCGAGGGCAGCATAGTGACGACCGAGACGAGGGCGAAAGAGCTCCGAAGCGTCGCCGAAAAGCTCATCACAAAGGCCAAGTCCGGCACGATCAACGACCGCCGCCTGGTGATCGCCCGCATCCCTCATAAAGAGGCCGTATTGAAACTCTTTAACGAAATAGGGCCGAAGTACGCGGAGCGCAACGGCGGCTACACTAGAATCGTGAAAATGGGCGCGAGAGTCGGCGACGCGTCGCCGATGGCGGTAATACAGCTGGTAGATTAATTAATGCCCGGCGCGGCACAATTTATACTCAGCGGAGCGGAGTTTTCCTATCCGGGCTCTTCCCGAAAGATACTTTCGGGAGTGGATTTGGAGATACGCGCGGGAGAGTGGGTTGCGCTCCTCGGCTCTAACGGCTCCGGAAAGACGACGCTCCTAAAAATATTAAGCGCCCTGCTTGCTCCAACGCAGGGCTCTTCTTTTATTTGCGGCGGGGGCTCGGAGCGCCCCGCCGCAAATAGGAGCGCGCGCTGCGCGATCGTCTTTCAGAACCCCGAGGATCAGATAGTCGCCTCGACGCTGGAGGAGGAGGCCGCCTTCGGTCCGGAGAACCTCGGCTGCCCGACTGAGGAGATTCGCGGAAGAGTCTCCGAGTCTCTTGCTGCGTGCGGCCTTGCCGGCATGGAGACGCGCCTCGTCTCGTCGCTCTCCGGAGGGCAGAAGCAGCGCCTCGCGCTTGCCGGCGCTCTTGCGATGCACCCGGCTGCGATACTGCTCGACGAGGCCCTTTCGATGCTCGACCCGCAGTCGAGGCGGGCCTTTACGGAAATAATAGCGGCGGAGCACGCGAAGGGGAAAACAATTGTCCAGGTCACGCACAGGCTCGAAGAGATTCGCGGCGCGGAGCGCGTGCTGATGCTCAAAGAGGGAAAAATCGCGCTCGATATGAGACGCGAAGACTTCTTTAAAATGAAGGGCTCCGAGCTATCGGAGCTCGGGCTGGATCTGCCTCCGCTGGAAAGGCTCTGCGAAGGGCTGAAGGGGGACGGCCTGCTGCCGGAAGGGTGCGCGCCGGAAATATGCGCCGTGGAGAAGTGTTTGAATGACGCTTTCGGTAGATAACATATCGTACAGCTACAACAAAGGGCTGCCTACGGAGTGCGAGGCGCTGCGCGGCGTCAGTTTCCGCGCGGAAAGCGGGATACTGTCGGTCATCGGCCACACCGGAAGCGGCAAATCGACGCTCGCCCAGCACCTCAACGCTCTGATAATACCGCAGTCGGGCAGCGTGACCGTCGACGGCGCGGATACTTCTGGTTCCCCGGCCGAGGTGCGCTCCGTGCGCAAAAAAGTCGGTCTCGTCTTTCAGTACCCTGAGCAGCAGATATTCGCCGAAAGCGTCGAAGAGGAAATATCCTTCGCGCCGAAGAATTGGGGGCTCGACGAAGAAGGCGTCAAAAAAAGCGTCGCGGAAGCGTTGGCCGCCGTCTCCCTTTCCGCGGAATTTCTGCCGCTGCAGCCCCATAACCTCTCCGGCGGGCAGAAGAGAAAAATCGCGATAGCCTCCGTCATAGCGGCGAAGCCCTCCTACCTCGTCCTCGACGAGCCGACCGCGGGGCTTGACTGCGTTTCCGCGCGCGAGCTGGAAGCGCTGCTCGCGAAATTCGCCGCGGAGGGGATGGGGATAATCCACATCACGCACGACGTAGAGCTAGCGCTGAGGATAAGCTCGGAAATATTGATTCTCGAAGAGGGGCGCGTCGTCTTTTGCGGCGCGCCGGAGGAGTGCGCGAAATTCCTCTGCTCCGCTCCGGTAAAGGGGCTCGTGCTGCCGGACGTCCTTGAGCTTTCAAAGAGGCTCGCGTCGTCGGGCGTCGTCGATAAGCTCGAATGGAGTGCCGAAGCTCTTCTTGAAAGGCTGAAAGAAAAATGGCGCGCGCGGACAAAGTAGCCTTTGGGCAGTTCATCCCCGCCGACACGCCCGTGCACGCGCTCGACCCGCGCGCAAAGATACTCATGACGGCGGCGGTCATCGTTCTCCTGTTCGTGACCCGCAGCGCCGCCTCCTTCCTGCTCTGGCTGCTGCTGCTCCTCTTCCTCTCGCGCCTCTCGAAAATTCCCGCCCGTACGCTCTTTTCCAGCGCGAAGCCCGTCTTTATACTGATCATATTCACCTCTTTGCTTCATATCTTCGCCACGCCTGGGGAGCTTCTTTTCAGAATTTTCGGCTTCAGCGCGACGAAAGAGGGATTTATGCTGGCCTTCCTGATTTCGCTGCGCTTAGCGCTGCTCGTGATGTATGCCTCGCTGCTGACTCTGACGACCTCCCCGGCGCGCATATCCGACGGGCTCGAAGGGCTCATGTCGCCCCTCGCGCACATAGGGGTGCCGGCGCACGACATAGCGATGATGATAACAATAGCGCTGCGCTTCATACCGACCCTCTTCGAAGAGACCTCGCGCATAATAAAGGCGCAGAAGTCGCGCGGCGCCGATTTCGAAACGGGAGGCCCGATAAAGAGGGCGCGCGCCTACATACCGGTGCTCGTCCCGCTCTTCGTGATAATATTCAGGCGCGCCGAAAACCTCGCGGTCGCCATGGAGGCGCGCGGCTACAACGGAGGAAGCGGAAGGACGAAGCTGAAGCCGCTGCACTGGCGCAGGAGCGACAGCGCAGCGATAGCGCTGCTCTCGGCGCTGTCGGCTCTGATAATATTCGGCGAAAGGTTCCTCGCGAAATGACGCGCTACGCGGCCGAGATCTCTTACGACGGCGGAAAATTCTTCGGCTGGCAGGTGCAGCCGGGGCTTCCCACCGTGCAGCTCGCGCTCGAAAACGCGCTTTCGCTCATCAACGGCTCGGCCGTCGCGGTTGCCGGCGCCGGACGCACGGACGCCGGAGTACACGCCCGGGCGCAGGTCTGCTCATTCGACATGGCGCGCGAATGGGAGCCGCGCCGCCTCGTCCTTGCGGTCAACGCGCATCTGCCGGAGGGTGTCAGCGTAATGCGCGCGGCCACGGCGCCGGAGGATTTTCACGCGAGATTCTGCGCGAAGGAGCGCGAATACAGATATTTCATATGGAACGAAAGCACCATATATCCGCACCTTGAGGGGCGCGTCTTCTGGCTCAAACAGAAACGCTTCGACTGGGGCAGAGCGGCCGAGGCGGCGAAATATCTGGCGGGCACGCACGACTTCGCGAACTTCTCCCACGCCGAGGAAAACGTGAAGGACACGTTCCGTACCGTCACGAGAATCCGCCTCTATCGGAGGCCGCCGCTGATAGTCTTTCAGATAAGGGGCGACGGCTTCCTGCACAACATGGTGCGGATAACGCTCGGCAACATGGAACTCGCCGCGTCGGGGCTGATAGAGCCGCACGAAATAACGGGGCTGCTCGACAGATCGAAGGCAAGGTCCGACGGCGGCAGGACCTACCCGGCCTGCGGCCTTTATCTGTGGAAGATAGGCTACCGCGGCGACATCTGGAAAAAGGCCGCGCCGCGTTAACCGGCGTTGAGATAGCTTTCCAGTCTCCTCAGGATCTGGCTTATATAGACCTCCCTCGCGCGCAGCGTCTGAGTGCCTGTGTGCGGCGTGCATACGACGCGGGGCGATTTATAAAAATCGAAGCGCGACGGCGCGCAGTCGTCGCAGGCGCCGCCCCCTCCCTCGGGGTAGCTCGCCGGATACTCGTACCACGGGTCGGCGGCGAAGCCCTTCAGCAAGCAGTTTTTTACCGCGAAGTCGAGGGCCTCCTCGTCGACGAGCCCGGCGCGCGCTATGTTGATCAGGTAAGCGCCCTTCATGAGCTCCAATTCCTCTTTTCCTATTATATGAAAGGTTTCGTCGTTCAGCTCGAGCGCCGCGAATATGACCTCTGCTCCGCTTATCGCCTCGCGCAGGTCGTCCGTCGTCCTGTCGAATAATCCGCCGCATTCCCTGCTGCGCTTGTCGAAGGCCGTGATATCGCATTTGAACGGGCGCAGGTACGACGCTATCATGCCGCCTATCCGCCCGGCGCCGAGAATCGCCGCCTTCGCGCCGAAGAGCGAATCCCAGTAGCTGTCGTCGAAGCTCCAGCTGTCGCGTTCCTTCATGTTCCTGTCGTGCAGCGCTATCTTCCCCATCACGGCGAGGGCGAGCGCGAGCGCGTGCTCGGCTACGATTTCCGGCGTGCCTTCGATGAAAAAGGTTTTTATCTCTCTCCTTTCGAGCTCTTTGACCGCGAATTTGTTTTTGCCGACTATCGGCGCGAATACGGCCTTAAGCTTCGGGTAGAGCCCTATCTCCTCCGTGGAAAGTTCCTCCGTGAGAACGACGTCGGCGTTCCTCTCCTCCTTCGACGTGAAGCGGTGGCGCGGGTTCGCTTTTGCGAATTCCTTTATGTGGCGCATGTAGATGTCGTTGTCCATGCCCTTTGCGTAAACGATCATAGGACGTCCTCCTTAAAAAAAGACGCGGGCCGAAGGCGGTCCGCGTCCATCAGTGCCGGCTGAAAGCGCGGCTTTTTAATTCTCGTTCACCTTGACTGCCGTCTTCGGCCCTTTCAGCAGGTCCGCCAGAGTGTTGCGCAGCTCGTAGAGGGAAAGGATCGCGAAGGAGGCCGGAATCGCCGCGAAAGCGTAGCGGTAGGGCATCCTAAGCGCGGGCGTCAGCCTGACTCCGGCGGCGGCTACGAATTGCATCCCTATCCCCAGGACCACGAGCGACGCGAGGAACATCAGCAGCTGAGCGACGAACGTTACGAATTTGTTGACGCTCTTCGGCATCATTTCCTTGAAGACGACGATGCTGACGTGTCCCCTCTGTGCCGCTATGATCGTGGTGCTCAGCAGGCAGAACCAGACCAGCATGATTTTCAGAAGCTCCTCCGACCATGTGAGCGAATCGTTCAGCACGTAGCGGTAGAATACGTGGGCCCACGCGATGACCAGCATCACGAGTCCGAGGAGGATCAGTATATACAGTATGACCTTGTACATACGGTTTATAAGTTTGTCAAATGCTGCCAGCATATGTCATTAACCTCTTTCTTAGCTTCCGCGCGGCGCCCGGCCGCGCGGCGGGGCTACTTCAGCCCTTTCAGCGTATCGGCCTTGACGGCGTTTACGTCTTTGAGGAACTTGTCGACGTATTCCTTGCTCGTCTCCTTCTTTACCTTTTCGATCACCACGGGCTGAGACTTCTTTTTAATCTCGTTCATCGCGGCGGCCGTCGGCGTGTTGATTTTCATGCCCTTTTGCTTGAGCTTCGCGAGTATCGCGTCTTCGCGTCCGGCGTTGACGAAGCGGCTGTAGTTCTGTCCGAGTATCGCTCCGACCATTATCGCCTCCTGATACTCCTTCGGTAGCTTGTTGAACCATTTCAGGTTGGCCACCAGCGGCATCCCGTCGTAGATGTGGCGCGTGAGGGAGACGTACTTCTGGACTTCGTACATGTTGAGGTCCCACATGTTGGCGATGGGGTTCTCTTCGCCGTCGACTATCTTCTGCTGCATCGAGAGGTAGAGCTCCGACCAGGGGACAGGCGTAGGGTTAGCGCCGAGGGCCGCGAAGTTCGCCATGTGCATCGGCGCCTGCATCGTTCTGATTTTCAGCCCCTTGAAGTCGGCTATCGTGTTTATCGGTTTGACCGAAGAGGTGACGTGTCTGAAGCCGTTCTCCATGAAGCAGAGCCCCTTGAGCCCGCTCTGTTCGAGCGAGTCGAGGAGGTCTCTGCCGACCTTGCTGTCCATTACCATCCAGGCCTCATTGTACGAATTGAAAAGGAAAGGGATGTCGAGGACGAAGAATTTCTTCTGGAAAGTCGTTACCGGTCCGATTGAGGCTGTAGCCATCTCCAGCGAGCCCGTCTGCACCTGTGAGAGCGATTCCTCCTCCGAGCCGAGCTGACTGTTCGGGAATATCTTTATCACGACGTTGCCGCCGGTCTTCGCTTCGACATAGCGCTTCATCACGTCGAGCCCTATCGTCTGCGGGTGGGTAAGCGAGTTGCAGGCGGAGATACGCACGTTGACCTTCTGTGCGGCCAGCGCACCTGACACCGAGAGCATAAGGGCCAAGATCGAGATGATTGCCGCCGTTGTTACTTTTTTCATTTTTGTTTCTCCTTCCGAGTGTTAGTTTATTTTTAATATCCGGCCAGTCTGGGCAGGAACAGTGAAACCTGTGGGACGAAAGTCACGAGCAGAAGCACGGCCATAGTCGCCGCCACGAAGGGTATGGCCTCCTTGACCGTGTCCTCTATCTTCACCCCGGCTATAGGGCTGGTGACGAAGAGCGTTATCCCGAACGGCGGGGTCGCGAGCCCCACTACGAGGTTGACGCAGATGACGAGTCCGATATGTATAGGGTCGATGCCGAGCTCCCACGCTATAGGAGCGATTATCGGCGCGAGTATGACTATCGACGCGTAGTCGTCCATGAAGCAGCCTACGACGAGCAGCACTACGTTCACGCAGAGCAGGAAGAGCCACCACGGCATCGCCGACATCGGCCCTATCAGGCTGTCTAAGACGCGCTCATTCGCAATAGCCCACGCCATCACGCTGCCGGCTCCTGAAAGTAGCAGCACGAGCCCGGTGGTGGAAGCCGCGTCGAGGAACATCTCCGGTATGTCCTTCAGCTTGACGGCCCTGTTGACGAAAAAGGCGAGGATGCCGCTGTAAAGCACCGCGACGGCCGACGCCTCCGTTATCGTGAATATCCCGCTGAAAATTCCTCCCAGGATGATCACAGGGAGCATCAGCGCCGGGAGGGCCTTCTTCGTCGCCCGCATCTTCTCTTCCCACGTCGTCCTGCGGTAAGGCTTGTAGCCGCGCTTCGCCGCGATCCTGTTCGCGATGATTATCTGAGCGCCTGAAATAAGTATGGCCGGCACGACGGCGGCCATGAAGAGCCCCGCTATCGACGTTCGCCCTACTGCCATACAGTAGAGAATCATCAGCACGCTCGGCGGCATTATCGGTCCCAAGAGCGACGCGGAGGACATTACGCCCGCCGAGAAGGCCGGAGAATAGCCCTCCTTCTTCATCATCGGTATCAGGAATACGCCGAGCGACGCGGCGGCCGCGACCGCCAGCCCGACTATCGAGCCCATCAGAAGGCTCGCGCCGATCGTCACCATCGCGATCGCGCCGTGGTAGCGGCCGAAGAGCGCGTTCACGAAATCAATGAGAGTTTCCAGAAGCTTGCCCTTGAGCATAAGCTGCCCGGTCAGCACGAAAAAAGGCACAGCCAGAAAAGAAAAGCTGTTCATCCCTTCGTACATTTTCTGCGCTATTACGATGATCGGGTATCCGGCTGCCAGCATGTATGCGAGCGAACTGATGATAAGGTTATAGGCTATCGGCACTCCTATGACCATCATGCAGAGAAAACAGATTACCAGTGTAAATAACTCCATTTAAATGCCTCCGGTGCGGCTTCAGTTTTTATTTTAGGTAAGGCTCGTTCCACAGCAGGAGTTTCTGTCCCACACCCTGCTTCAGCGCGCGCTGATAGAGCTCGAAGCCGCAGGCCACGTCGAAGACGGCCATGCCGCAGGCGACGAAGACGATGTTTTCCTCGTCGTTCGTCCTGCCGGGCTTTTTGCCGAGTATCACGTTGCCGATGTCGGTAGAATCTTCCAGCTTCGCGAGCTTGCCCTGATCGATCAGCGTGTATAGGGGGCCTCCGATGACCCCGGCGTAATAGCCGGCGACGTCTCCCGACGCGTAGGCCTCTTCGACGTAGGCTTCGTGAAGTTTGATGTTGTCATATACTATTTTGCTCTCCGTCCAAAGCTTGTCGTCGCCCTTCGCCGGGCCCGTCAGCATCAGCAGGACGCCCTTCTTGAGCCACGAGCTTTCGATGTGCAGTGGCTTGATGCGCGACGCCGCGACCGTCACTATGTCCGCGTCTTTGAGCGCGTCGGGAAGCTCGGATGCGGCTTCGGCTTTGATCCCGTATTCCTTCTTTATCCATTCGGCCAGAGCCTGCGCCTTCTCTATGAAGAGGTCGTAGCAGAAGACCTTTTCAACCTGCGGAGCCTGAGTGATGAGGTGGCGGAAGCAGGACTTGTTTATCGGTCCGCAGCCCACTACGGCGACGGCTTTAGAATCCTTGCGCGCGAGATGGCGCACCGCGACGCCGGGGATCGCGCCGGTCCTCGTCGCGCTCAGCAGGTTTGCGGACATATGGCAGAGCGGCGCGCCGGTCTCTTTGTCGTTTATAAGGACTGTGAGGATGGAGCGCGGAAGCCCTCTCTTGGTATTCGCGGCGTTTGAGCCGTACCATTTGTTTCCGCAGACGTCGAAGCGCCCGCCGAGGTAGGCCGGCATAGCGAAGAACCTTCTGTCCGGCCCGGCGACCGGCATATTCGGGAAAGGCGACTCCTTGGGGAAGATAATGCCCATGCCATGGCTGTTGTGGTTGCTGCCGCCCATCAGATAGTCACCCTTCGCAAGGAGAGTGAACACCTCCTCGCATACGTCGACCCAGCCTGGAGCGTCCATGATCCCGAGCTTTATCGTGTCCGGTTCGGACAGATAGATAAACTCGATCCTGTTATCCATTTGGCATCTCTCCTTAGACTTTATGAAAGATTTTGATTCGGCAAACGCCGAACACCGCTCATGCGGCACACAACAGAAACAGAGCCGCACGACGGTCTGTAGTCAAACTCCTAACATGCAACTCTGGCTCTGCTTCGCCTAATATAGGCACTGAACGTTTATTTTTCTATTAGATTCTTATTCTCTTTTATCAATATATTAACCGTGTAAGCACCGCAGCTTTGTAATGTATAATGTATAATAATCGCAATAGTGAAAGCAATAACAGATTTTCCGGAGCGCGTAGGGGGGCGCTTTGAGAAACGCGGCAGGGCATTGTGCAGAGGAGTGGTTTGTTTGAAATCGCGCCCGATACTTGTGGACGGAACGCTTCAGGAGCTCACGGAGCACGGGAACGACAGCTTTGCGATGTCGATGGACGAGCAGCATGTGAACGCCGAAGACTTCGAGGGCGTGCTCCACTGGCATTACGAGATACAGATAACGATAGTCGTCAGCGGCTCGGTCCTTTTCAAGACGCAGGACAAGGAATTCCTTATACACACAGGAGAGGGGATAGTCTTCAACAGCGGCTGCCTGCATGAGCCGGTCCCCGCCGAGGAGGGCGACTGCGCTTACGTATGCGTCAATTTCCATCCGAAGATAGTTTATGGCTATCCCGAAAGCCTGCTGCGGCACGCCTACGTCGATCCAGTGCTTTTTTCCGGCGAGCTGCAGGCGATCCCCCTGCGCGAAAAGCCGTGGCATATGGAGATTTGTACGATAATGAGGGAGCTGGCACGCGTCGATATGTCGCAGGCCTTCGGCTACGAGATTCGCATGTACTCGCTCGTGCTCCAGATGTGGTATCTTATAGTGCACAACAACGAAAGGCTTCTATGCAAGTCGACGCCGGTCAGCTTCTCCGAAAGGCAGCGCATAAAGGCGCTGACCGGCTTCATCCACAACAACTATATGGATGCGATATCCTTGGCAGACATAGCGGCATCGGACCACATAAGCAAGGGGGAATGCTGCCGCATATTCAAGCGCGTGACCGGCACCACGCCCTTTTCCTATCTTGTGAGCTACAGGATACGCCAGAGCATAAAGCTGCTCGCCATGACCGATCTGAACATCTCCGAAATAGCTCAGAACGTCGGCTTCGGCTCCGGCAGCTACTTTACGGAGTGCTTCAAAAGGGAAATGAAATGCCCGCCGCTGGCCTACAGGAAGAAGCTGGAGAAGAGCCGGGGCGACTCGCCGACGTCCATCACGTTTTCGGCAAAATCATCGTAATATTATCATTTTCTATCAAAATATTTATATTCGATTGACTTTTTGTCCTGCTATATATACTTTATCGACAGCTATATCAGATACGGCAAAGTATGTCCTTTTTTACTCTTAATTTTCTGGAGGGAATCGGCAATGCGGGAGAAGATCAGAAACAAAGACGTTCTGTTGTCGCACGGCGACAGGGAATCAAGGCGCATCGTCCTCGATATCACGGAAAAAACGCTGCGGCGCCTGGATGCGAAAGAGCGCATCAAAAGTATAATGACGCTCGACGGAGACACGCTCCGCATCGGGATAAAAGAATGGGACCTTTCTAAAAAAAAGAATATCTACCTGCTCGGCGGCGGCAAGGCGTGCAACCACATGGCGATGGCCGTCGACGAAATACTCGGCGACAGGCTCACGCGCGGCGTAGCGATCGTCAAGATCGCCGAGGATACGGACGTCTTCAACAAGACCGAAGTATACGTCGGCGGGCACCCTCTGCCCAACGAGGAGGGCTACCGCGCGAGCCGCATAATGCTCGACATCGTCGACCGCGCCGGCCCCGACGACCTCTTCATCGTAGTCATAAGCGGCGGGAGCTCGGCCCTTATGAGCTGCCCGATAGACGGCATATCGCTTGCCGACGAGATAGCGGTGACGGACGTCATGCTGAAATCCGGCGCGAATATATTCGAGATAAACGCGATCCGCCGCCACATCTCCCAGATGAACGGCGGGATGCTCGCAAAGCGCATAGAGGCCCGCGGCGCGGAGCTCATAGGCTTCGGTATAAGCGACGCCGTCGCCTCCCCGCCCACCGGCGACATAGGAGTCCCCTACGCGAAATACCGCGCTACGCCTATGGGCCCCGACCAGACTACGCTGGACGATGCGAGGCGCGTGATACGCGATTACGACGTCGCGGATAAGCTGCCGAAAAATGTCGTCGACTATCTGATGAGCGCGGGGTCGGAGCGTGAGACCCCGAAGGCCTTCCCGAACAACACATACTTCCTTATAAACACGCTGCCGGATTCGTGCCGCTACGCGAAGGAGGCGGCGGAGGAGATGGGGCTCGAAGCCCACATCCTGACCTCCTTCCTCGAAGGGGAGGCGAGGGACGTAGGCTCCGTCTTCGCGTCGATAGCGCACGAGATTCAGAGCTACGGCAATCCCTTCAAAGCGCCGTGCGTGCTGCTCGCGTCGGGCGAAGCGACGACGAAGATACCGGACAGCGGCGTCATAACAGGACACGGCGGCCCCTCGCAGGAGGAGACGCTGAGCTTTGCGATAGCGGCGCAAAAGATGAAGGGCGCCTGCCTGCTCTCGATTGACTCCGAAGGCACGGACGGCACGACGCCGGTCGCGGGAGGAATCACAGACTCCCAGAGCTACGCCGCGGCGCAGAAAAGCGGCGCGGACGTCTACGCGGCGCTCAGGGGGCACGCTGCGTACGAGGCGCTGCTGAAGATGGGCGACGTCGTCTTCACCGGCAACACCGGCACGAATCTCTGCGACTTCAACGTGATGTACGTACCCAAGGCAGAATAGTAGAATTTAGAATTCCGGAAGGAGAACGCCATGTCTAAAATAACCGAAGTAAAGGCGAGGCAACTCATAGACTGTAAATGTCGCCCGATGGTTGAGGTCGACGTGATCACCGAGAAGGGCTCTTTAGGGCGCGGCAGCGCTCCTACGGGAAGCTCCGTCGGCATGTACGAATCGTTCGTGCTCAGGGACGGCGACCCGAAAGAATACGACGGGCTAAGCGTCCACAACGCCGTTCGGAACGTGAACGAGATAATCGCCCCCGCGCTGATAGGAAAAGAAGTGAAGGACCAGGCGGGGTTAGACCGGATAATGATCGACCTCGACGGCACGTCCGACAAGCGCCGGCTCGGGGGCAACGCGATATACAGCGCCTCGATAGCCGCCTTCCGCGCAGCCGCGGAGGATGAAAAAACGCCGCTCTACGAATATATCGCGGAAGGGCCGGTCAAAAGCGTCCCCATCCCGTCGTTCAACGTGATAAACGGCGGGCGCAACCCCGGCGCGACTCAGGCCTTCAACGAATTCATCGTCATGCCTTACAGGGCCGATTCGATATACGAGGCGGTCGAAATAGCGGTGAAAGTCTTCCAGAAGCTCGGCGGCGTGATCAAGAAACACACTGGCAAGGCTCCCGGCGTCGGCGGCTCCTACGGCTGGATAGCCCCGTCGGAGGACCCGGACGAGGTGCTTTCGCTGATGCAGGAAGCGATAGACGAATGCGGCTACACCAAGAAGTGCGCCTTCGCGCTCGACTGCGCGGCGAGCGAGATGTACGACGCCGAAACGAAGAGCTATTATCTCAATGGCGGAAGAATCTCTTCCGGCGAGATGATCGGTTACATAAAGCGCCTCACCGAAAAATGGAATTTCGTCTTTATCGAGGACATGCTCGACGAAAACGATTGGGAGGGGTACGCCGCGGCGCATAAGGCGATAGACAGGACGCTGATCATCGCCGACGACCTCACCGCGAGTAACAGGGCGAGGATAGAGCGCGCCTACAACGACGGCTCGATAGACGGCTTCATCTTAAAGCCGAACCAGGTGGGTACGATAAGCGAGGCTTTGGAGTCCCACCGATACGCCAAGGAGCGCGGCCTGCTTTCGATAACCTCTGGGCGCTCGGGCGGCGTGATCGGCGACGTCGTCATGGATATGGCGGTCGGGCTTGGCATAGGCTTCATCAAGAACGGCTGCCCACGCTCGGGCGAAAGAATCGACAAACTCAACTTCCTGATGAGGGTGGCGGATTTGAGCGAAGGCTGCCGCATGGCCGACATATCCGACCTTGTGCGTTTTTAGCGGGGAGGGAACGGCGATGTCCGCCGAATACGGCTTTGAAAAAAACGCCGGAGGGGCCTTCTACCGCGATGGCGTCGAGGGCGTGCTGCTGAGAGTGCCGGACGCGCTGGCCGGCGTGGAATTCATATACCCTGAAGAGCCAGAGCCTGAGGAGAGCGGCGTGCTCATCGGCCGCGCGCTGGAAACCCCGATAGGTTCTTTGCGCCTCAGCGAGCTCGCAGCCGGCAAAAAGGACGCCGTGATTCTGGTATCCGACGCGACCCGCGCCGTCGCTACGGCCGCCGTCCTTCCTTACGTGATGAAGGAGCTCGCGGCCGGCGGCATAGCGGAGGAAAACGTCCTGCTCGTCGTAGCGACGGGAGTGCACCGCGGCGCGACGGAGGAAGAGATGAAGGAAATCGCGGGCGGATATTACGGCCGCGTGCGCATAGAAAACCACGACCCCTACGACCCTGAAAAGCTCGTGACGATCGGCAGGACCTCCTTCGGCAACAGCGTCGAGCTCAACAAAAAAGTCTGCGGCGCCGCGCTGCGCGTATCGATAGGAAAAATAGAGGCGCACGAGTTCGCCGGCTTTTCTGGCGGGCGCAAGTCGGTGCTGCCCGGCGTCGCGAGCGAACGCTGCATCGTTTACAACCACAGGCCCGAAATGATACTCGACCCGCGCGCCGTCTCCGGCAACCTCGACGGCAACCCGGTGCATCTCGATATGTTGGAAACGGCGAAGGCGCTGGGGATAGACTTCTGCGTCAACACCGTGCAGAACGCGAAAGGCGCGCCCCTCGGAGTATTCGCCGGAGATATGGAAGCCGCGCATCTGAAGGGCGTGGAATTCCTGCGCTCGCTTTTCGGAATCAAACTCGGCGGCGCCGACATATACCTCGTCACGCCGGGGCTCCCGCTGAACATCGACCTCTATCAGTCGATGAAGGCCCTGATCGCCCTTACCCCGGCGGTGAAAAGGGGCGACACGATAATTTTTTACAGCAGATGCTCCGAGGGCATAAATTCGGAGGACATGATGTCCTCCTTCAGGGGCGCCGCCTCGCTCGAAGGCGTGCTGAAAGACGTGACGGAAAACTACCGCATACAGAAAGACCACGCGCTGCTGCTCTGCAAGCTCTATCAAAAAGGCGCGGGTGTGATAGCGCTGTCGCCGAACGTCGGCGCCGCGGACTTCTCGGCCCTTATGATGACGCCGGCGAAAAACCTCGCGGACGCCCTTGAGACGGCGATTCAAAGACATTCGTCGGGGAAACGCCCGCGCCTTGCGATAATCCCCATGCCCCAGCGCCTAGTGCTCAACTGAACGCCGCCGCGGCGGCAACTTACAAAGGCAGAGGTCCGGCTACGAGCCGGCCTCTGCCTGTCCTTTGCCGCCGCGATTATTTTGCCGCGCATCTTCCCTCATATAGGGCGCGAAAGTATATCACAAATATCCCGATATGATAAAATAAATAACCGGCATAAAAGGAGATTGAATCCCGCGGCGGCGGGAGGCGAATCGAGAGGCTTGACCAAGATTGGAGGCTGGCGGATTTGTTCAGCAGAGACATTGGAATAGATTTGGGCACCGCGACCGTGCTCGTGTTCGTCAAGGGGAAAGGCGTGGTGCTGCGCGAGCCCTCAGTCGTCGCGATGGACGAAAACAGCGGGAAAATACTTTCCGTCGGAGAAGACGCGAAAATAATGATCGGAAAAACTCCCGGCAACGTGGTGGCGATACGCCCTCTGCGCGACGGTGTGATAGCCGACTACACGATGACGGAGGTAATGCTCCGCGAATTCATCAAGAAAGCCACTAGCGGCATAGAGCGCTTCGTGCGCCACCGCCTGATGATAGGGGTGCCGGCGGGGGCGACCGACGTTGAGCGCAGAGCGGTGCTTGAGGCCGCACTCGAAGTCGGGGCGAAAGAAGCCTATCTGATCGAAGAGCCGATGGCCGCCGCCATAGGCGCGAACATGCCGGTAGGCGACCCCGTCGGCAACATGGTCGTCGACATAGGCGGCGGGACGTCCGACATAGCGATAGTCTCCCTCGGCGGGCTCGTCGTTTTCGAATCGCTGCGCGTCGGCGGAGATAAATTCGACGAAGCCATCGTGCGCTACATGAGAAAGCAGTACAACTTAGCTATAGGCGAACAGACCGCCGAAGAGGCGAAAAAGCAGATCGGCGCCTGCGATCCGAAGAAAGCGTCGCAGGAAAAAGTCATGGACATCCGCGGGCGCGACCTCGTGCAGGGGCTGCCACGCCAGGTGACGATAAGCAGCTACGACATAGCGCAGGCGATAGACGACCCCGTGAGCGGCATCATCACGGCGATAAAGCGCGTGCTTGAAAAGACGCCGCCGGAACTCTCGGCCGACGTCATGGACCGCGGGATAATCCTCACGGGCGGCGGCGCGTATCTGCGCGGCCTCGCCGAGCTTATAATGGAAGAGACCGAGATAAACGCCGTCATCGCCGAATCGGCGGGGGAATGCGTGGCGCTCGGCACCGGCATCGCGCTCGAATCGCTCGATAAATTGAAAGAGACAGGCGCGGTCTGCCTTGCGACGAAGAGAGGCATGAAAAGCAAATAATGCCCCTCTGGTGGGAAAAAAGCGGGCTGCGCTTCCAGTGCGCCGCCTGCGGACGCTGCTGCGGCGGCGAGCCTGGGATCGTAAACGCGACGCTGCGGGAGCGCGTCGCGATAGCCGCGGAACTCAAAATCGACGAAGAAACGTTAGAAAACGAATACATGACGCTGAAAGAGGGCGTTTTGACCTTTAGAGAGCTTGAAAACTACGATTGTATATTCGTAGAACGAAACTCACGACGCTGTAAAATTTACAAAATCCGTCCTCTTCAATGCCGACTCTTCCCGTTTTGGCCTTCCATGCTGAGGAACAAAGATATCTGGGATTTTTACGCCGGTTTATGCGTTGGAATGAACAGGGGAAAACTCTACCCGCCCGAACTGCTTAAAAAATTCCTTGAACTGCCCTCCGCGCGGCGCCTTTAGCTTAATACATTCACGTGAAATCAGCGCTTTTTTAAAAAACAGGCGAAAACGGAAAAATAAAAATGAAAAATCGCCTTGGATTATCAGCCGAATCGCTTAAATTCGCTGAAATTCGCACTTGAATTTTCAGTCATAAAAATGTACACTATTAGGTGTAGGGATTTAATAATTGAACTTACTCAGATACATAGTTCAAAAAATTTTACGAGGAGGTTGTTCTCATGCCGTCAAAATGCTCAGTAGCACCGAAAGACGTATTCCCGACAATCGAAAAGCTCCTTCTTCGCGATGGCTTCGACATAGTCATCGACATGGAGAATTCGAAAGGAAGCCACATCATCGATCTGGCGAGCGGTAAAAAATGGCTCGATTTCTACACGTTCTTTGCTTCATCGCCGTTCGGAATGAACCATCCGAAGCTCGACAACCCCGAATTCAAAGAAAAAATATTCCGCGCGGCGATCAACAAAGTCGCCAACTCGGACATCTACACGCAGGAAATGGCCGAATTCATCAAAACCTTCGGCGAAGTAGCGGTCCCCGAAGGCTACAATCACGTATTCTTCATCGACTACGGCACGCTGGCGGTCGAAAACACATTCAAGGTCGCGATGGACTGGAAAGTCCAGAAGCTCATGCAGAAGGGCAAAATCACCCCCGGAGAAGCCTACAACGGGCGCAAGGGCACGAAGATCATGCACTTCAACGAAGCCTTCCACGGGCGTTCCGGCTACACCCTTTCCGTGACTAACACGAACGACCCGAACAAGCACCAGCGTTTCGCGAAATTCACGGAATGGCCGCGCATCATCAACCCGAAAATCACCTTCCCGCTCGAAGACAACATCGGGCAGGTAGAATGGCTCGAGGCTCAGGCCATCAAGCAGATCAAACAGGCGATCATGGACGACCCGGACGGAATAGCGGCCGTCATCATCGAGACGATCCAGGGCGAAGGCGGAGACAACCACTTCCGCACCGAATTCTTCCAGAAGCTGCGCCAGATCTGCGACGAGAGCGAAATGCTGCTCATCTTCGACGAAGTGCAGTGTGGCATGGGCATCACCGGCAAGATGTGGGCCTGGCAGCACCATGCGCCGGTCAAGCCGGACCTCTTCTCCTTCGGCAAAAAGGCTCAGATATGCGGGCTCATCGCCGGACCGCGCGTCGACGAAATCGAAAACAACTGCTTCAAAGTCTCCAGCCGCATCAACTCGACGTGGGGAGGCACGGTCGTCGACATGGTCCGCGCGCAGAGATACCTCGAAATCTACCGCGACGAAAAAATTCTCGACTACGTCGCCAACCAGGCCGGCCCGGCGCTCTACAAAGGCTTGAAGCAGCTTGAAGCCGAATTCCCTGGATACATCCGCAACGTGCGCGGCAAAGGGCTTATGTGCGCCTACGACATCTGCTGCCCCGAACTCCGCGACAAATTCCTCAAGGCCTGCCACGCGAACAACATGCTCATCCTTGGCTGCGGCAGCAACACCGTCCGCTTCCGTCCGGCGCTCAACGTGCCCCTCGAAGACATCCAGCTCGGCATCGACATCTCGCGCAAAGCCGCGAAGGAAGTATTCACGAAATAGCAAAACATTCTGCGATAAAAAAGGGCGGCCTCCGGCCGCCCTTTTTTATCGTATAAGAAAACCCCGCGATCGCGGGGTTTTTTGTTTGATAACTTAACGCGCGCCGAGCCGATTTTTTAAAGATTCCTGCGGCGTCTGCGAAAAATTCGTCTTTGCGCCCATAGCGAGGCGGTCGAGCCGTGCCGGAAGCGCGAATGTGCGATTTACGTTTTATTTCTCAGCCTGTCGCGGACGGCCGGCATCCAGACGTCTACGAGTATCGTCGCCTGATTGTCTTCAAGTTTAATATCCATGATTTTGTGGACAGTGTTGGCCGCGAACAAATCCGTGTGACGTTTTTAAGTAACTGGAGCGGAGACAGCTATACTTGTTTATTGTTTTATACGTTTGCCCTTATGGCCCACGCAGTATAGAGTGAGTTCCCAGTGAAAGCACCTGCGGGAGCTTGCGGACGATGTTCCGCTGTCGGCCCTGCCCACTACTGTTTTTGTAATATGTGATGTGCAATTTTTAATGTGTATAGTTAATGGACGATACTATACAGATAGCAGGCGGCGGTGTCAGAAGCGCAGTTCGAGGAGCTTCAGCCCGGCTTCCTGCAGCAGGGCGGGAATCTCTCTTCTCGCCCTCTTCCTTCTGATGAAGATAGCCAGGTTGCGCGGCTGGCTGAAGCCCGGCGCCGCGTCCGCGTAGGTCGGCCTACCACCCTCGACTATGTCGAAGAGCTTCCACTCGCCGTCGGAGTCGAGGAAGTAGCCCTTCGAGCGCACGAGGTCGTCCGGCAGCTTTTCAAGGGCCGCTTTGAATTTTTCCGGATCTCCCTCCCAGAAGGCGCTGAGCGAGGCGAGGCTGTCCGGCGGAGCCATGTGCGGCGTCATGTTCGAGAGCGTGTCTTCTATGAATCTTTCCCACGCTTCGGCGCCGGGGATTTCTTTCATTTTTTCCTGGGAGCCGCCGTCGGCGAGGAATTCCCACGGTATGCCGCCGAATTCCGCGCGCGCTATCTTCGCCGAGGGGTTGAGGCTTCTGAGGTGTTCTTCAAGCGCGTCGGCTTCTTCTTTCGTAACAAGGTCCGTCTTGTTTATCAGCAGATGCGTCGCGGACTCCGTCTGCCGCGACACGGCGTTGAAGAGGTCGAGCCAATCTTCGAAGCGCTGCGCGTCGATGACGCAGACGTTGCCGGCGAAGCGGTAGTAGTCGTGAAGCATGCCGTGGCTCAGGTCTTTTTTCATGTCCGTCGTGTCGGCGACCCCGCTTGCTTCGACGAGCAGCACCGTCGGCCTGTAGTCTTTCAGTATCGTGTAGAGCCCGCGCAGGAAGTCGCCCTTCGCGCACGCGCAGAAGATGGAGCCGCGGCTTATCTCTATCACTTCGAGGCCGTCCCTGCGCACCACGTCGCCGTCGACTCCGGCTTTGCCGAATTCGTTCATCAGCACCGCGATGCGCTCCCCTTCGGGATGTTTTTCCAGCAGATGTTTCAGCAGAGTGGTCTTCCCGCTGCCCAGGAAGCCGGAGAGGAGAAAGACTTTGCATTTGTTCCCGTTCATTTTTTATGCCTCCGGTTCGGGATGAAAGTATGCTTCGCCTCGCTTAGATTAGCATATCTATCAGGCGTTATCAACTACTTCGCCGCCGTTTGTACGCCGCAGAAAGCGCGGCGCCGCATCGGGCGATTTTTTCGCCGGGCGGCGCTGCGCTTCGTTTTATTTTTCCCGGGGTTTAGAATTTTCCGGCCTTCGCCGCCTCTTCGACCGCGACGGCGACGGCGACCGACGCGCCGACCATCGGGTTGTTGCCCATTCCGATGAGCCCCATCATGTCGACGTGAGCCGGGACCGACGAGCTGCCGGCGAACTGCGCGTCGCTGTGCATGCGCCCCATCGTGTCCGTCATGCCGTAGCTCGCGGGGCCGGCCGCCATGTTGTCGGGATGCAGCGTGCGGCCGGTGCCGCCGCCGGAGGCGACGGAGAAGTATTTCCTGCCGTTCTCCACGGCCCATTTTTTATAGGTGCCGGCTACGGGATGCTGGAAGCGCGTCGGGTTCGTCGAGTTGCCGGTTATCGAGACGTCGACTCCTTCGTGCCTCATTATCGCGACGCCTTCGCTGACGTCGTTCGCGCCGTAGCATTTGACCTTCGCCCTGTCGCCGCCGGAGAAGGCTTTTTCCATCGTCACCGCGAGCTCGTCGGTGTACTGGTCGTATTTAGTCTCGACGAAGGTGAAGCCGTTTATGCGCGAGATGATGTAGGCGGCGTCTTTGCCGAGCCCGTTCAATATGACGCGCAGCGGCTCTTTGCGGACTTTGTTCGCGGTGCGCGCGATGCCTATCGCACCCTCGGCGGCCGCGAAGGATTCGTGTCCGGCGAGGAAGCAGAAGCACTTCGTCCCCTCGTCGAGCAGCATCGCCGCCAAGTTGCCGTGCCCGAGCCCGACTTTGCGCTGGTCCGCGACGGAGCCCGGCACGCAGAAGGCCTGCAGCCCCTCGCCGATTTTCTCCGCCGCTTCGGCGGCGCATGCAGCGCCGCTTTTTATCGCGTTCGCCGCGCCGAGCGTGTAGGCCCATACCGCGTTGTCGAACGCTATCGGCTGGATGCCGCGCACAATGGCCGCCGCGTCCACGCCCTTTTCGAGGCAGAGGGCGCGCGCTTCGTCGAGCGACCCTAAGCCCTTTTCTTTGAGAAATGCGTTTATCTTTTCTATCCTGCGTTCGTAGCCTTCGAAGTTTGCCATTTCGCGTACCTCCCCTACTGCCTGCGCGGGTCGATTATTTTGTCGGCCTCCGCGTAGCGTCCGTAAGTGGCCGTGTTCTTTTCGAAGGCCTCTTTGGGATCCGTGCCTTTGCGGATAGCTTCCATCATCTTCCCCAGCGAGACGTAGCGGTAGCCTATTATTTCGCCGTTCTTGTCGAGCGCCTGGTCGAGGACGTAGCCTTCGGCCATTTCCAGATAGCGCGGCCCCTTTGCGAGAGTGCCGTACATCGTGCCGATCTGCGAGCGGAGCCCCTTGCCGAGGTCTTCGAGCCCGGCGCCGATCGTCAGCCCGTCGTCGGAGAAGGCGCTCTGCGTCCTGCCGTAGGCTATCTGAAGGAAGAGTTCGCGCATCGCGGTGTTTATCGCGTCGCATACGAGGTCCGTATTCAGCGCTTCGAGAATCGTCTTTCCTGGGAGAATCTCCGAGGCCATGGCCGCGGAGTGCGTCATGCCGGAGCAGCCGATAGTTTCAACGAGGGCTTCCTGTATCACGCCGTTCTTGACGTTCAGCGACAGCTTGCAGGCCCCCTGCTGCGGCGCGCACCAGCCGATGCCGTGCGTGAAGCCGGAGATGTCTCCTATCTGCCGTGATTCTACCCATTTCCCTTCTTCTGGAATGGGCGCCGGGCCGTGCTTAGCGCCCCGCGCCACGCATACCATTTCTTCAACTTCGCGAGAGTATTGCATTTGCAGGTCTCCTCCTTAAAGTAAATGGAACTTTACGCTTTGTAGCCTTATAAAAATTTGCAAGCCTTTCGCGGCGTTAATATCCCCACTCGAAATCGGGGCTTCCGGCTTCCAGCAGGCGCCGCTTCATATCCTTCGTTATTTCGTCGAGCGCTTCTTTTGTGCGCCCCTCGCAGCGCGCGACGAGGACCGGCTGTGTGTTGGAGACGCGCACGAGTCCCCAGCCGTTTTCATATACGATTCTCACGCCGTCTATCGTGATGACGTTCAGCTTTTCCGCTGCGGCCTTTTCCTTCACGCGCTCGACGACGCCGGCTTTTTTGTCGTCCGGGCAGTCGTAGCGCGTCTCTATCGTCGAAGGATAGATTGGAATAGCCTTCATCATTTCCGAAAGCGGCTTATCCGTGTTCGACAGAATACGCGCCATGCGCCCGGCTGCGTAAAAGGCGTCGTCGTAGCCGAAGTATTCGTCGGCGAAGAACATGTGCCCCGAGACTTCGCCGGAGAAGAGCGCGCCCTCTTCGCGCATCTTCGCCTTGACGAGCGAGTGTCCCGCCTTCCACCATAGCGGCCTGCCGCCAAGCCTCTCGACCGTCTCCGGCAGGGCCATCGAGCTTTTTATCTCGCAGATGGCGAGCGCACCC
Source organism: Synergistes jonesii (assembly GCF_000712295.1). Lineage (NCBI taxonomy): Bacteria > Thermotogati > Synergistota > Synergistia > Synergistales > Synergistaceae > Synergistes > Synergistes jonesii. Next base: position 107,660 of record NZ_JMKI01000006.1, read on the forward strand.
GGGTGCTTTGGCAATATCTCGCTCCAGTAGAAGGCCATCAGGCGGTCTCCCCAGATCACCTCGCCGCGGTCGTCGACGACGCCGATTCTGTCGGAGTCCCCGTCGAAGCCGGCGCCGAAGTCGGCGCCCGTTTTGCGCACGGTATCTATGAGCGCGCTCAGGTTTTCGCGCTTCGTCGGGTCTGGATGGTGGTTGGGGAAGTTCCCGTCCGGTTCGCTGAAGAGCTCCGTCACGTCGCAGCCGATGCGGCGCAGGAACTCCGGCGCGTAGAGCCCGCCGGTGCCGTTGCCGCAGTCGCAGACGACCTTCGGCCTGCGCGGGCCGAGCTTTATCTTCGATACGAGCATGTCGACGTATTCCGCGTTGATATCCGCCGCCGCGTATCCGCCCTGCTTTTCCGCCTCCGGCATGTCGCCGGCGGCTATCATCCTGTAGATTTCCTGGATGTCGTCGCCCCAGAGCGTCGCTTTTTGGTAGGCGAGCTTGAGCCCGTTGAACTCCCTGGGGTTGTGGCTCCCCGTCACCATGACGCCGCCGCGGGCGTCGAAGCGGTATAGGCTCCAGTAAAAGGCCGGAGAGGATACCATCCCGAGGTCGACGACGCCGACGCCGGAGCTCCTTAGCCCGCGCGCGGCCGCGGCCTTTATGCGAGCGGTGGAGAGCCTCGCGTCTCCGCCGAGCGTGGCGCGGGCGACGCCTCGGCGCATGAGCCACGCGCCGTAAGCCCGCCCGATCAGATAGACTTTCTCGTCGGCGAGCTCCGTATCGGCGATGCCCCTTATGTCATATTCGCGGAAAATGTGCGCGGGGACTAAACTCATAGTACTTCCTCCATTCTGTGCGGCGTCTGCTCTTGCTAAGAATAAAGCTTTCGCGCGCCTTTTGCAACAGACGAAAGGTTCAAAAAAACCGGCCCGATGCGAGGGCCGGCCGTCGCCTCACTGTCTGCCGACGAGCATTACGCCGGTTATTTTCGCGACGGGGCTCAAATTCAGCGAGGATTCGATCTTCAACCTATTGAATGATTCGACGAAGCGCGCCTTGAGCCCGAGCGCCTGCGCCGCGAGATAGACGTTCTGCGACATCGCGCCCGTCGCTATGTAGCTGAAGTTCTCCATGTTCATCATGCCGCTGCTGACGAAGACGAGGACGCAGGGCGCCGTTTTTGCGAAGTCCTGGGTGACGGCGCCGGAGGGCAGTCTTTTCTCGTCGCTCTGCTCGATTAGCGCGTGCTTCTCCCAGCTGTAAAGGAAACCGCCCTTCCTGAGAAGGACGTAGATCGAGACGTAAGGCTCGCGCCCCATCGCCATCGGCACCGTCCAGCCCTTCGGCTCCCTGTTTTTGCCACTCGCGGCCCAGAGGATCGTCGAAAGCTCCTCCTGCGTGAGCTCGTCCTTTGCAAAAATCTTCTGCTCCGCCGACGCGCGCAGCGCTATCGCCTCAAGCACCGAGGGACCGCCGCCCCTGTCAGGCTCCGGCAGCAGAACGCTCGCCGCGAAGGCCGCCGAAGAGGCCGCGAGAATGAGCGCCGCAGTCAAAAGTACCAGTTTTTTCATATAGTTTTCCTCCTGTTTTTTCAGTTTAAATCCACGGCCATGAGGCCGCATAACCCAGAAAATAGAGCATAGCCCCGCCGAAGAGCATCGAGAAGAACATGCCGGCGCAGAGGAACGGCCCGAGCGGAATCGCGCTCTTGCGCGTCACCCTTTTGGCGGCGAGCAGCGGCAGCACGACCGCGCCGCCGGCGAGGAAGCCGAGATAGAGCGAGATCAGCGTCATCTTCAGCCCCATGAAGGCGCCTATGCCGAGCATCAGCATCGCGTCGCCGACGCCCATCTTGCCGCGGCTGACGATGATTATAGCGCCGATCACCGCGAAGCCGGCCGCCGCGCCGAGCGCCCCGTCGACGACGGCGCTCAGGCCGTGCGGCAGGCGCATTACTAACCCGCAGACCGCCATCGCTATCGCCCACGAATCGTAAATGTAGCCGGTGTAGAGGTCGGTCAGCGAGTGAAAGGCCGCGAATGGCAGCGCCGCCGCAGCGAAGAGAAAGGCCGGAGCCGGGCCGAAGCGCCATGCGAGCAGCGAAAGCAGCGCGGCGCCGACGATTTCCGCGAAAAAATGGCGCGGCGGGATCTTCGCGCCACAGCTGCGGCACCTGCCGCCGAGTGCAACGAAGGAGAGAAGCGGTACAAGGTCGCGCGCCGAAAGCGCGCGCCCGCAGGCGTCGCATACCGAGCGCTCTTTCCCCCACCATTTCTTCCCCACGTCGGCGCGCATCGCGGCCGCGTTCGCGAAGGAGCCGAGCGCGGCGCCGAGCCAGAAAGCGAAAAACGTAAGAATCGCCTTTTCCATATGCTCCCCCCAGCCGCAAAGCGTGTAAAATATAAAGCATATTTTACACGCAACGCGTATTTTTTCATAACGGAGGCTGCTGCAATGCCGATAGTAATGGTGAACATCAAAGAGGGGCGCACTGTCGAACAGAAGCGCGCGATGGTGACGAAGATGACGGACGTCCTTTGCGAGACGATGAACGTTAAGCCGGCGTCGGTGCGCATCATCATCAACGAGATGAAGAACGACAACTTCGCGATAGCGGGGACTCTCGTCTGCGACGATCCGTCAAAGCAGATAAAGAAAAATTAATCCGGCGTTTGCGAAAAGAGCAGGAAAGGTCGCGCGTAAAACCGCGCGGCCGCTTGTCGGCCTACATGTTTTCGATGATATGTTCGAGCGAAGGGCTCCTGAAGAGGAAGCCCGAGCCTTCGTCGCGGCTCCAGCCGAAGGTGGACGATATCTCCATGCAGTATTCCGGAATGCGCTTTTTGAGCCCGAGCGCAACCCCGTCGGTAAATCTCGCGCTCGGTCCGGTCACCGCTACCGTGCAGAGGATATTGTCCCCTCTTTCCACGACCGGCCCTGCGATCGAGGAGAAGCCCTCCTGGTACTCGTTTACGCAGTAGCTGTATCCATCCCTGCAGAAATTGTAAAGCGCCCTCATCAGCCTGCGCCTGTCGGTCGTCGTGAACGCGGTTAGGCTGTGCGCATCCTTAATAAAGGCATCCTGTTCTTCCGGCGAGGCGTAAGCAAGAAACCCCCTGCCGCCCGCGCCGCCCCATAACACGTAGCGGGAGCCGACGGTCGGCGAGAATTTGAAGTTGTGGAATGCCGGGACCTTTTCAAAGCATACGCGGTGATTGCCGTCCCTTACGTAAATCAGCGCCGTCTCTCCGAACTCGTCCCTCAGCTTTACAAGGTACGGATAGATCACCTTCCTCAGAAAATCGCTTTGCTTTGCGCAGTAGCCGAGTCCGTAAACGCGCCTGCCGAGGCCGTAGCGCTTCGTGCGCTTATCCCTTACCAGAAAAGATTCCTGCTCCAAAATTCCCGCGATTCTCGAAGCCGTGGAGTAGGGGATCTGTACGATCTTTGATATTTGCATGAGCGAAAGATCGTCGGTGCCCCTTGTAAAGCAGTTCAATATATCAAGCGCCCTGCGAATTGCCTGGGTGCCGGTTTCGGCATGTTTTTCATCCATGTGAATTCCTCCGTATGCAAAGCCGTCCGAGCTATAATTATGCAACATGTTTGCAATATATAACTTAACTTTTACGATAGATTTTAACAAAAAACCTCGCTGAAGAACAGCTTTCATTCTCTTTATCCGCCGTTAGCGATTTTTTGCACTTGACAGCTGTTATAATTTTCAGTATGATTATTTCACCACATATAAGATATTATATCCATAATATGGATATTGCGGCAATTTCAGATGAGGTGGTGCGGTAATGAAGATACAGATGCCTGTCGACGACGAGAGGATAAGGGAACTGCGCGTTTACGACATGGTGGAAATTTACGGGCCGATTTTCACGGGACGCGACGCCGTTTTGCCGAAGGTCGTGAAATGCATTGAAGAGGGGACGTGCGAGAAGAGGGGAATCTTCCTGAGGGGATCGGCGGTGTTCCACACCGCGGTCAGCCCTGCCGGAATAGGGCCGACTTCGAGCAACAAGCTCGATATAGAGGGGAGCATCCCGGCGCTATCGGCAGCGGGAGTGAGGATGCATATAGGGAAAGGCAGCCTGAAAAGGGAAACGGTGGAAGCGTTGAAGAAATATAATTCGATTTTCCTCGTTACTCCCCCGAGCACTGCGCTGCTCACGTCGACGATTAAGAAGAAACGCGTCGTCGCATTCCCCGAAGAGGGCATGGAAGCGCTTTATGAAGTGGAAGTAGAGAAGTTTCCCGCGATAGTCGCCGTCGCAGGCGGCGTGTCGATTTACGACGAGCGTGATTAAGTGTGAGAGGTACATGTGATGATAGACTGCACAGAAGTAAGCGAAAAGACGGCTCAGACGCTGGTCAGAGCCAGCACGGTATTCCGCCCCGACCAGATAGCGGCTTATAAGCGCGCGGTCGAAAAGGAAGAGAGCCCCCACGCAAAATGGGTGCTGAACAACATCCTTGAGAACGCCGAAATAGCTGAGCAGAAATCTTTCCCGCTCTGCGACGATACCGGCATCCCGCATCTCTTCCTCGAAATCGGCGACGAGTGCGCGGTGCCCGCAGGCTTTTACAGGGCGGTAGAAGAGGGTGTCGCCAAGGGGCTTAAGATGCTGCCGGGGCGCCCGATGGCCGTTAAGGGAAACGACGAAGAGCGCATCAGCCAGTGTAAAGGGCTTTATGAAAATCCTGACGCTCTGTCGATGGCCCCAGTCCAGACAAGGCGCGTCCCGGGAAAGGACATACGCCTTACCGTGATGATGTACGGCGGCGGCCCTGAGATCCGCGGGAAAACGCTGCGCGTCTTCCACAAGCACTCCCTTGATACCGTGATAAACGAGATGATCGCATGGGGCGCGGAGGGCGCGAAGCTTCTCGGCTGCCTGCCGTGCGTGCTCGTCTTCGGCATCGGGCGTTCGAATTACGAAGCCGCGTCGCTGGGGATGGAGGCGATGGCGAAGGGCAATTTCCTCGTCCAGTCCGACATCGAAAAGAGAATAACCGACGCGGTGAACGAATCTGGCTGCGGAGCCCTCGGCCTCGGCGGCAAAACGACCGTATTGGGTACCTTCGTCAAGGTCGGGCCGCAGCGGGCGAGCGGGATAAGGGTTGTCTCAATGAGGCTTGGCTGCTGCTTTGACCCACGCCGCGCCGAGTGCCTCTTTGAAGGATAAAGGTTAATTTACACCAGGAGGCTGTAAAATGAAGATATTCAAGAACGCTACCGTCGTTACCGGGGACGGCAAGACAGTGCTGGAAAAGGCGAACGTCATCGAGGCCGACGGGCTCGTAGCCGACGTGAACCTCTACTACGACGAGAACATCGAAAGCTATGCCGAAGAAGTAGTCGACTGCACCGGCAAATGCGTGATGCCGGGCATGATCAACCACCACCAGCACGGAGTGACCTTCGGAACGATGTTCGCGAGCGGCTGCGTCAACTACGGACGCGAGTTCATACTCGACCACCTCGACAGAAGCCTGCTGCAGGGGCACACGACGGTCCTTAATGTCGACGGCTTCGCGACGATGGATGAAGTGGAAGAGACGCAGAAATGCCATCCAATCCGCATCAAGACGGCGACGACGCACGCCCCGATCAACTACCACGCCGGAGAGCTCTGCGACGGCAAAGGCTTCCAGCCGAAGCACAAGGCGATGACTATCGAAAAAATGCTCGCCGACGGCGCGGTCTGCATCGGAGAGGTCGGCGGCGGGCATACGCTCGGCGGCGGCGGGCAGGATTATCTCTACATCCCGCGCGCGGTAAAAGAGGCCAAAGGCAAGGATATCGATTACCTCCAGGCCCGCGCTATGAAGCTTTCCGTCCTCGGGCGCTACATCGAAGAATCATACTACGACCGCGACCGCGTCGCGGCGGCACTTAAAGAGGCGAAGCTCGACAGCTTCCTCACCCCCGAAGAGACGAGAGACATCGTCTACAAGACGACGCTCGCTTCCGTGAAGGTCGCGCTTGACGGATACCGCGAAGCGGCCGGACTTGCGAAGAGATACAACGTTCCCCTGATGATTCACAACGCCCCCACATCGAAATACATCGTGCACGAAATCGCGAAGATGGGGCTCTCGACTCTCATCTGCTGCCATTCCAACTACCTATTCACGACGGAAGAGTGCGTGGAGAACGGCCGCTACCTCAAGCAGTTCCCCGGCGTGGTGCTTGACGCGGCGGTCCACGATCCGTGGGGTGCGAAGCATCTCGTCTCAGGGCCGGAGAATCTCTACGCCTTCTATGAAAACGACCTCGTCGACATCATCTCTACGGACTTTGCGGCCGGACACAGCGATTCGATGCTCGAAGCGATACAGCACGCGGCTCTCGAAAAGAAGCTCGTCGACCTCGCGAAGGCGGTGCGCCAGGGCACTTCGCGCGTGACGGAAGTGTTGCCGCTCCTTGCGCCGAATCTCGGCCTGCTGAAGAAGGGGTATTCGGCGGACATCGTCGTCACGGAATATCCGCAGCTCAAGAACGTCGAAAGAGTTTACATCGACGGCAAGCTCGTAGCCAAGGACGGAAAAGTTTTCCGCTAATAGCTAATAATAAATTTCTCAAAAAATTCTGAAAGGAACGAACTTAAAATGAAAGTCAAAAAGGTACTTTGCTCGAAAGCGCTCACAGGCTTCTACATGGACGACAAGGAGGCCATCAAGGCCGGCGCGAAATCGGACGGCTTCGTCTATAAAGGCAAACCGGTAACGCCGGGCTTCAAATCGATCAGACAGCCGGGCGTCGCCGTCTCCGTAATGTTCATACTCGAAGACGGACACATGGTCTACGGGGATTGCGCGGTAGCGCAGTACGCGGCCAACGGCGGAAGAGAGATCCCCAACACGGCCGAAGCGCTTATGAAGCTCGTCGATAAATACGTAGCACCCTACTTTGAAGGCATGGACATCAAAGAGTTCAAATCGACGGCTGAAAAATTCGACCGCTACGAGTTTGACGGCAAGCGCCTCCCCGCTTCCGTCCGCTACGGTGTAACGCAGGCGATACTCGAAGCCGTCGCCTATGACCAGAAGCTCACGATGTGCGAAGTAGTCCTCAACGAGTACCATCTGCCGCTCGACCTCACGCCGGTCCGCATCAACGCGCAGTCGGGCGACGAGCGCTACACGAACGTAGACAAGATGATCCTCAAGAAGGTCGGCATGATGCCGCACGGGCTCATCAACAACGTCGAAGAAAAGCTTGGGACGGACGGGCAGATATTCCTTGACTGGGTCAAATGGGTCACAAAGCGTATATCCGAGATAGGCGAACCCGACTACAAGCCCGTTATGCGCTACGACGTGTACGGCTGCATCGGCAAGGCCTTCAACAACGACCTTGACAAGGTTGGAGAGTACCTTATCAAGGTCGCCGATGCTTGCAAGCCCTACGAGGTGTTCGTGGAAATGCCCGTCGATATGAAGTCGAACGAGAAGCAGCTCGAAGCGATGAAGTATCTGCGCAAATACCTCGACGACGCGGGATGCCGGCTCAAGCTCATCATCGACGAATACGCGAACACCTACGAGGAGATCGTGCAGTGGGTCGACGCCAAGGGTGCCGATATGGTCCAGGTCAAGACGATAGACTTGGGCGGCATCAACAACATAATCGAGGCCGACCTCTACTGCAAGGCCCACGGGGTCCTCGCTTACCAGGGCGGCACCTGCAACCAGACGGACAAAGCGGCCATCGTCTGCGCGAACCTCGCGGTCGCGACAAAGCCCTTCGCGATGGCCGGCACTCCCGGGATGGGTGTCGACGAGGGCGTGATGATCGTCAGCAACGAACAGGACAGACTGCTCGCCTACCTTAAGGCGAAACAGGAAGGGCTCCTTCGTTAAAAAACAAAAACTTTTTTATTTAAGTGGGATAGTGTGAATACTGTCAACTTACACTATCCTGCTCCCGGTGAGGGTGTAAATGTTTTAGGTCGATAAAAATTTTACCCTAAGCTAAGTTTAAATATTCAGGAGGTTGATATTTATTATGAAGAAGCTTTTTACGGTTTGCATAATTGTGCTGTCTGTGCTGTTTTTGCAAAACCAGCTTTATGCGGCTGAATGGCCCTCTGGAAAAATTACTTTGCTTGTCCCGTATAAAGCGGGCGGATCCGCAGATGCTATGGGACGTGGGTTAGCTAAATATTGGGAAAAATATTTAGGAGTACCTGTTATTGTTGACAACAGAGACGGCGCTTCAAGCCAAGTGGGAACGACCATTTATTCAAGAATGCCAGTCGATGGCAATAGTGTATATTTGGGGTGCCAGGTATATTTTAGTTCCAATATTATTACGCACAATGCAAAATATCAATTTGACCAATTTGAACTTCTTAACATTCAACAGGAGGACCCTATTGAAATCAGCGTGCTGAATGATTCAAAGTATAAAAGTGCTAAAGCGCTTTTTGAAGCTATAAAAAACAACCCTGGCAAACTGAAATGCGGATATATAGCTGGAGGCCCACAGAATATTGCGGCTTCAATATTGAAAAAGGAATATGGTCTAGATTTTAAATCGGTCACATATGACAATGGAAACAGTACAAGAACAGCGCTGCTGGGAAAACGTGTAGATTTCATGATTGGAAATTCTGGCGGCGATATATCGCTTGCCGGCAAAGCAAGGATATTGGTTATTCTAGGGCAGAAAAGAGGCGGTATGTTCCCTGATATACCGACCTTTGCCGAAGTATTTGATGGAAAACAGTTTGCGCCGCTTTCCGTTACAACATTTATAGCTGTACATTCCGATTTGAAAAAGAAGTACCCTGAAAGGTACGAAAAGCTATTGAAGTCGTATCAACAGACAATGGATGATCCTGGTTATAAAAAATTCCTTGAAGAATCAAAACAGAATGCAATTACTCAGAATATCGGGCCGGAAAAGAGCGCGGAACAGAACCGTGCTATACACGAGCTTGTCAAGAAGTATAAGGACGATTTAGTCGTGAAAAAGTGATTTTTTGAAGTATAAGGGCTAATTTGCAGTTGTCCCTCTTTAGCCCTTTGATCTTTACTGTTTAGTTTAGAGAGAGGTGCAAAACTTTTAATGTCAAGATTTATTATTTCGCTTTTTATGCCGACGGTTATCCTCATTTTATCCGGCGCATATTATCTCGAAAGCATAAATGTTGATCCAATAGATAAGATATTAATAAAACCAACGTGTTTGTTGATTTTGTTAATCTATATGTATTTTGTTGTTGTTGAATTTATAAATTATAAAAAATCAAAACACGTTCACGTTAAAGTTAACGAAAGCACTGAAATTGAGATGAACGCGGTTAATAACAATGCTGCCAGGAAAACGCATATCCCTTATAAAGAGCTGGCAATAATTTTTATGACGGCTCTTTATGTGCTGGCAATACAATATCTTGGTTTTGTCTTTACAAGCATTGTTTTTATGGCTTCAATGTTTTACATATTAAATGTCCGTAAAGTATGGATAATTGCGGTTTTCTCGATTTTCAGTACAATTTTGCTCTATTTTGCTTTTAAAGTGGTTCTTATGCTCCCGCTTCCCGAAGGGATATTTGCTTTTTAGTTATCTGAGGTGATAACGGTGGACTTTACTCCATTTATTGAAGGTTTTGGAATCATCCTTGTTCCTAAGTTTATAATGTATATGTTCTCCGGCGTGTTTTTCGGGCTGATATTAGGCGCTTTGCCCGGCTTAACAGGCACATTGGGAATTGCCTTGATGCTTCCCTTTACCTATAACATGGATCCTTTAACCGCTATGGTGTTTTTGCTCTCTATATATTCCGGTGGATTGTTCGGCGGGGCTATTACTGCTATTATGATAAATACCCCGGGATCTCCGGCTAATATTGCGACTATGCTTGATGGTTACCCTATGATGAAAAAGGGGCAGGCAAGCGAAGCATTGGGACTTGCGTTAACCAGTTCTGTCATAGGCGGCATCGTAGGGTGTGTATTTTTGCTGTTAATTACAGAACCTCTTGCAACGCTTTCTTTAAAATTCGGACCAGCTGAAATGTTTATGGTTGCAATTTTCGGGCTTACGGTCGTCGGTAGCTTAGGCGCTGACCCACTCAAGGGGGTCTTCAGCGGGCTTTTCGGAATCCTTTTAGGAACAATAGGTATGAATGCAAACGGCATTGAACGCGGCACATTTGGCATTCTTTATTTGTTAGACGGTATCCCGTTAATCCCCTGCCTTATAGGCTTTCTGTCGCTGCCGGAAATTATGTCGCTTATCGATCAGCCGTATGTAGTAAGTGGCAAAGTCTCTAACCCGAGCTTAATAAAGATGCTATCTGTCTGGAAGGATATAATCAAGTGCTGGGTGCAAGTTTTAGCAACTGCTGTTCTTGGAGTCATTGTCGGGATAATGCCCGCGGCAGGGGCCACTGTCGCAAGCCTTCTCTCATATAACCAGTGTAAACAGTTCTCTAAAAAAAGAAAATTGTTTGGGACTGGTATCCCTGAAGGTATTATCGCAAGCGAGACGGCAAATAACGCCTCTGAAGGCGGGGCGATGTCAACAATGCTCGTTTTAGGAATTCCCGGCAGCGCCTCAACCGCTATGCTTCTTGGCGCCTTGATGCTCCAAGGATGGGTTCCTGGCCCGAGCCTGTTTATTGACCACAGGGACATAGTTTACGCGGCGATTTCTTCGCTTTTTATTCAGCAGATTGTAATGTATATCGTTGGTTTGCTGATTTCTTTGTGCGCAGCGTATGTTCTCAAGATACCTGTCCGTTACCTTATTCCCTGCGTTTTGATGTTCATGGTGCTGGGCGCCTTCGCAAATAGGAACGCCTTCTTTGATGCGGGGCTTATGCTGATCTTTGGTCTTATGGGGTATGTAATGAAAAAACACGATTTTCCTGTTATGCCGACTGTTCTTGGGATAATTTTAGGGCCAATTGCTGATAGGGAGCTATTGCGTACCGTTCAGACCTATTCAGGGAATTACCTGACGATTTTTGAGCAGCCCATTGTTGTAATTCTTCTGTTGGTAAGCATTGCAAGTGTGGCTACACCTATTATATTGAAGCGACGGGATGCAAAGAGAGATGTTGTAGTTTAGCAAAAAGTCTTTTGTTTGTTCTAAATTGTTGTCTATTGAGCTAAGTCAACTTTAAATTAAAGAAGGAGTCAAGATTATGATATCGGTAAATCTGCAAAAATGCGTCGGCTGCGGCATATGCGAGCTGGTCTGCCCCTCTTCGGCGATAAAAGTCGTCGATAAGAAAGCGGCGGTGAACGATAACTGCGTACATTGCCTGACCTGCGTGAAGTACTGCAAGCCCGGCGCGCTTGCGGAAGATGCGGTCGCAGAGGACGCCCTTCTCTGCCGCAACTGCGGCGTCGGCTGCCGGATCCCGCGGGGAAAGCTGGGCGCCTGCAAGCGCTTCCGCAACGAGAACGGAAAGCTTGAACTCGTCAGGCCTCTTCAGATTCCAACAAATACCGAAGTGCCCGCCGAAAAGATAGCGACTATGAAGCCTGTCGTTTCGGCCGTCGGCGCCGGAGCCGCCTACCCGGACTATAAGCCGGCTCCGTATATCGTAACGGAAAAACGTGGGGGTTTCGACGTCGTCACAGTCGTAACCGAAGCGCCGGTCTCTTACAGTTCGATGATGGTCAAAATCGACACTAACGCGCACATCGGCGATGAAGGCGCGCTCGTCCGCAGAAGCGGCAGGGTTGTAGGCATCGTGACTACCGAACAGTACGGCTCTCATATCCTCATTTTAGGCGGAGTGAATAAAGTAAAGGGCCCCGACGGGATGTTCGTCGTAAAGACTATGGCGGAGCTCGGCAACAAGCAGAAGGTGACTCTCACGGTCGACGGCGGATGTACGCTTGAGCTGCAGGTGGGAGAGCATCCTGTGATCAACGGCGCAGTCGACGACAAGATGCGCGTAGGTTGCGGCGGCGCCTGCTGTGGGCTTTTCGCGCGCTCGCTCGCTCCGCTCGTAGACGAAGCGATAATTCTCGATCACCATATCACCGGGCTCTTCACGAAGCATCCCGCCGGTGCGGAGCAGAAGCCCTACAGCGGAGTTACCCCCGTGGGACGCCTCGCGACGAACGGACGCTACTTCTTCGAACACGGCGACGGCTGGGGCGGAACGAATATCAAGGACCCGATCGACGCGATAAAGGATATCGATATGAGCGTCGCCAAGCCGGGAATGAAGATTCTCGTCGCCGAAACGACGTGGCGTAAAATAGCGCTCTTCGAAGTGTCGAAAGAGGGCAGGCCCGTTCCCGTCGAGATTCCCGCGGAACTTGAGGAATTCCGCAAAATGGCGGCCGGCTGCTGCGAAGATAGCCGCGTATCAGCGATGTATTACGCCGGCGTCGGCGGAAGCGCGAGAGCCGGCGTGACGGTGGACCCCATACAGATCACAAAGGCCGTGCACAGAGGGGACGCGACGCTCACTATAGCGGGGGCGCCTGCGTACGTCATGCCCGGCGGCGGCATCACCTTCCTCGCGGACGTTGAAAAGATGATAGAGCACCCCTTCAACTACACCGCCTCGCCGGCGGTCCTCGCTCCTATCGAATATACGATGACCGTTGAGAATTATAAGAAGATCAAGGGGCACGTGCACGCGATGCGCACGAAGGAGGACGTTCTCAAAGAAGGCAGATTCGGGTACACGAAGCTGAAGGATTAGCGCCTGATTGACTGCCCGTTGTTATGCGGCGGGCATTTAATAAAAATATATGCTTTGAGAGGAGAACATTGTAATGAAAAAGGGACTTTTCGTATTGGCACTGGCGGCTATGGTTTTTTCCGCGGTTGGCTTATCAGCGCCGGCGCAGGCGGCTCAAAAGCTCGACCTCGCGATATGCGGCGGCTCGATCGGCGGTGCGTGGGCTGCTATAGGAGAGGGTGTTGGCGAGGTAGTCAGGCGCAGCTATCCGGGTTCGAACACCGCTTATGAAGTAGGACAGGAAGCGGCGAACTTAGCCCTTGTCTCCCGCGGGAAGATACAGCTCGGTATCGCTCACGCCCAGCTTATAAAGATGGCGGCGGAAGGCAAAAAGCCTTTCAACAAAAAGCTCGACAACCTTCGCGCGCTCTGCGTCCTTTATAAAGGCGCCGTCGAGCATTTCATCATCAAAACGGATACCGGCGTGAATTCTTTTGCAGAACTGAAGGATAAGAAATACCCGCTTAAGGTCTACTTCAACACAAAGGATTCTTTCATGGACCTCGTCGGCAAGAACGTTATAGAGGCTGAGGGCGTCAAGGTCGAGGATCTCGAAAAATGGGGCGGCTTCGCGAAGAACAGCTCGATGGGCGCGGGGCTCGACCTAATGAGGGACGGCAAGATCGACGCCTACAGCAACGTCATTCAGGTCCCGTCAAGCCACGTCGTCGACGCCGGGACGACCCTCAAGCTGAACCTGCTTCCCATTTCGCCGGAAGCGGCCAAGAAGGTGAACGCCGATCTCGGCACCTATTCGACGGTAATCCCCAAAGGCTCTTACAACTTCCTTAAGAAAGATGTGCCGACAGTCGGCGCTACGGTGGTCCTCTTCACGAACGCCGACTTGCCGGATGACGACGCGTACGCGATTCTAAAGTCGATCAAGGACAACTTCGCTTATTTCTGCAACATCCACGGCTCGCTCAAGGGGCTAAAGCTGGCGGATCTTAAAGACACTGCGCCCGTGCCGCTTCATCCCGGCGCGGTCAAGTTCTTCAACGAAAACAAGTAATTTAGCTGTGCCGCGGCGCCACTCACGCCGCGGCGCTTTCAGGCGGAAGCGATGCCGATGGGTTTTGAAAAATACAGCGTTATAGGAGACGGAGTCGTTCTTGTAGACTACGGGCCCGTCACTATGACGCTCGAAGCACGGAAGCGCGGAAGACCCTTCACGGAAAGCGCGGTGGAGGGGGCGAAGAAGGCGCTGAAAATTTTTGACGGGTTAGCCGGGAATCTTGACTTTATCCGCACGCCTCTTTCCGAGATCGAATCTATTCCGGAGAGCGTACCTTGCGTCGTCCGCAAGATGGCGGAGTCCGTCGCCCTGCTTGGAGATGGAACTTTCACGCCGCTTGCCGCCGTGGCCGGCACGACGGCCGACTTCGCCGTAAGCGCGATGGCCGCCTTCGGCGCGGACTATGCGTTTGCCAACAACGGCGGAGACGTCGCCTGGCGCGTGTCAAGGGGGCGTAAAGATTTCATCAACGTGGGAATGATAAGCGACCTCAGCCTTGGAAGGGCGACACACTCTCTTAAGATTTACGCATTTGAAGATATAAGGGGTCTTGCGACGAGCGGGCTTGGAGGACGCAGCCTTACACGGGGCATAGCTTCGGCGGCGACGGCGCTTGCGGCCGATTCTTCGAAGGCGGACGCAGCGGCCACTGCGATCGCAAACACCTGTTACTGCGACGACCCCGCGATAGAACAGTGCCTCGCGGAAGAGCTCGACTACGGTACCGATATACGCGGCCTTACCGTCACGAGATCCGTGGGCGCGTTAAATAAGGAGAGCGTCGAAGCGGCGCTTGCGTCGGGAGCCGCGAGAGCCGAAGAACTGACGGAAAAGGGCATGATAGCCGGCGCGGTCTTATTCGTCCGCGGCGTCATGAGGATTGTAAGACAACGAGGCAGAGGGAACCTTTTTGAGGTTGCCGAATTGTAGTTGTATCACTAAAGGGTTTCGGAGGGTTCTGAATGGAACAATTTAAAAGTATAGGCTTGAAACAGAGTTTTGTGGACGCCAATGAGAAGGTGACGGGGTCGGCAAAATATCTCGACGATATGCAGTTTCCCGGGCTTTTGACAGGGAAAATCCTGCGTTCGCCGCATCCGCACGCAAAAATATTGTCGATCGATACGTCGGCCGCCGAGGCGCTGCCGGGGGTAAAGGCGGTCATAACGGCGAAGGACTGCCCGCATAACAAGTTTGGAATGGAGATCGCCGATGTCGATATGCTGGCAGTCGACAAGGTGCGCTATGTCGGTGACGAGGTGGCGGCGGTCGCCGCGGAGAACGACGAGATAGCAAAGGAAGCGCTGAAGCTTATAAAGGTCGAATATGAGCTTCTGCCAGTCGTAGATGACCCAGTCAAGGCGCTGGAGAAGGATTCACCTCTCGTCCACGAAGAAAAGGGAACGAATGTCGCGCGCGAGTATCATATTCAGCGCGGCGATGTCGAAGCAGACTTGGCGGCCTGCGACTATGTCTTCGAAGAGGAATTCAGCACGCACCGCGTTTCAGGGCTTTATCTTGAGCCATTCGGAGCCGTCGCCCAGTGGGAGTCGAACGGCCGCCTGACTATCTGGACCGGGCTTCAGTCGGCTTTTCAGGGTAGAAACGAGATAGCCAAGGCGCTGGGAATCAAGCCCGCCCAGGTCTCGGTGAAGTCGCCTTTTATCGGCGGCGGTTTCGGGGCCAAAATATGGATAAGGAACTTCCACCCGATCGCGGCGGTGCTCGCAAAAAAGACGGGGCGCCCGGTCAAAATACTCCTTACAAGGGATGAAGAACAGCTTACGACGCGTCCGAGAATAGCGCCGCGCATGAAAGTGAAGCTCGGTATGATGAAGGACGGCACGCTGGTCTGCAAACAGTCGACGATCGTCGCCGACAACGGAGCCTATTCGTGGGCGGCGCCGAAGGTCCTTCTGAATCTCTCGATGCGCACCGACTGTTTGTACAGATATAAATCTTCAAAATGCGACTCATATCTTGTATATACGAACTTAATTCCTACGAGCGGCTTCCGCGGCTACGGCAACAGCCAGATGCACTTCGCGGTCGAATCCTTCATCGACGAATGCTGCCGCAGGGTCGGGCTCGACCCCGTCGAGGTGCGCCTCAAGAACTGCGTCCGTAAGGGAGACGTAACTCTGCACCGCTGGCACATAAGAAGCTGCGCGCTCGCGGAGTGCATAAAGACTGCAGCCGAGAAGATCAGAGAAAACAGGCTGCCCAAAGAAGAAGAGAACGGGCGCATCAAGCGCGGGATCGGCGTCGCGTGCATGACGCACGTCTCCGGCAACCGCGGCGGCGATAAATTCGACGGCTCTTCGGCGATGATACGCATACACGAGGATGGGGAGGTCTTTATCTTCTCCGGCGAGGCCGATATGGGGCAGGGGGCTAAGACCGTCTTCGCGCAGATCGCCTCCGAAAAGCTCGGCGTCCCTATCGGCGATATTACCGTAATGCCGCTCGATACGGACGTCAGCCCGTTCGGCATGGGCACATACTCAAGCCGCGTCACAACGGTCGGCGGGAAAGCGGTCTTACTCGCCGCCGAGAAGGTCCTCGGCCAGATCCTCGATCTCGCGGCTGAGATGAGCAAGCGCCAGAGGGACACCATGTACATGGAGAACGGCCTCATCAAATGCAGCCGCGATCCTTCGATACTGCTGACGCTTAAGGAAGTTGCGCAGAAAGCTATCAGGACGAGGGCCGGCGTCCCTCTCACCGCCTATATAACATATGATCCCCCCACCGAAGGGTCGGACAAGGATTTCTACGGAGACTACTCGAGCGCTTACACATACGGCGCGCACGGCGTAGAAGTCGAAGTCGACACATACACGGGCAAGGTCAAGGTCCTCCGCGTGGTGGCGGTGCACGACGTCGGCAAGGTCATCAACGAGCTCGGCCTGCACGGACAGATAACCGGTGGAGTGGCGCAGGGTATAGGCTGGTGCCTTTACGAGAACATGCTCTTCAAAAAGGGCGTTCCGGCGACGAGCGGCCTGCACGGCTACACCTTCATGACGATCAAAGACATGCCTCCGGTCGAGGGAATCACCATCGAGACGAATGACCCGATCGGCCCCTACGGCGCAAAAGGCGTCGGCGAACCTACTCTGATACCGACCGCGCCCGCTATAGCGAACGCGATAGAGGACGCCTGCGGAGTGCGTATGCGCGACCTGCCGATCACGCCGGAAAAACTGTACAGGGCTCTTCAAGAGAAGAAAGCTTAGTACGCGGATTTTCCGCGGAATACATAAAACGTTTCCGCCATATGAGTTGAAATTGAGGTGCAGATAAGTGAACACATTATGGAAGATACTTACGGAACAGGGGAAGAAGCGCAAGCTCTCCGGCCTCGACGCCAAAGCGGTAAAGTGCATCGCGGTTGCAATGTCTTTGTACCAGCTTGCTCAGGCTACGTTCCTGACCATACAGCCTCAGATGCATTATGCGATACATCTGACGTTCATTATGGTCCTCTGTTCGCTGATATATACAAGGACCTTCCGTGCGAGCGACCGCGCAAGCACAAGAATCCCGGTTGAGGACTGGATCTACGCCGCTATACTCGCGGCCGCGGGCGTGTTTTACTGCTCGCAGATGGAAACATATCTTTCCAGGATGCCGATGGTCGACGAACTCTCTTCTATAGAAATCGTGATAGGCCTTCTGACCGTAGTAGCCGTCATAGGGCTTACGAAGAGGTGCATGGGGTTTGTGCTTCCCTTCATAGGGTGCGTTTTCGTCGCTTATGCGCTTTTGGGGCATAATATTCCGGGTATCCTCTACCACAGAAAGTTGCTCGCCATCGATATACTCGACCAGCTTGTCTACACGACGAACGGGATTTATTCGTCTCCGATCGCGGCGGCCGCTACATACGTTTTCATGTTCGTAATGTTCGGTTCGTTCTTCGCCGCGTCGGGAGCGGGAGACTTCTTCTACAAATTCTCGATGGCCGTAGCGGGACGCTACGCCGGCGGCGCAGGCAAGGTGGCGATCATCACAAGCGGCCTTTTCGGCATGATCAACGGCAGCCCGACGGCGAATGTCGTTACGACTGGTTCGTTCACTATACCTATGATGAAAAAAGCCGGGTACGACGGGACGTTCTCCGGCGCGGTAACGGCCGTGGCCGCGACCGGCGGCGGCATCATGCCGCCTATAATGGGCACCGCCGCCTTCCTTATGGTCGAGATGGCGGGTATCTCATATAAAAATATAGCCATAGCCGCCTTCGTCCCCGGCGTACTTTACTATTTGGCGTTGCTCCTCATAGTTCACTTCCGCGCTAAAAAGTTCGGGCTAGTAGGGCTCGATTCTTCTGAACTGCCCTCGGTACGTGCGACGCTGAAGGAGGGCTGGGTCTTCCTTGTCCCTCTGGTCGTGCTTGTCGCCATGCTTATGCGTGGCTACACGGCGAATCTCTCCGCCGTCGTGGGCATACTCGCCGTCATAGGTGCGTCCTGGGCCCGCAAGGAAACGAGGATGCATCTCCCAGCGATAATCAAGGCGCTCGAGGATTCCGCGCGTTCTGCGGTCATAGTATCTCTCTCCTGCGCGGTCGCGGGCTGCGTCATAGCGGGGCTCATGACTACCGGACTCAGCGGCAAGCTCGCGAGCCTCATCTTGAGCCTTGGCGGCAACAGCACGCTCTCGGCGCTGGTGTTGACCGCGGCCATCTGCACTCTGCTCGGCATGGGCATGCCGGTGGCTGCGGCTTACTGCCTTACCGCAGCTCTCTGCATCCCGTCTCTTTATGAGCTCGGCCTGCGTCCGCTGGAGGCGCACATGTTCGTCGTTTATTTCGCCACGCTTTCGGCTATCACGCCGCCCGTCGCCGTCGCCTCCTACGCGGCCGCGGGCATTTCAGACGCGAACGCCGCGACGGTGGGCTGGCAGGCCTGCAGAATAGGGCTCGTGTCGTTTATAGTGCCGTTCATATTCGTATTTGAACCGATGCTCATGGTAACGCCGGACAACTTCGCGCTACGCAGCATCTGGATCATGGCCACCGCGACGCTGGGGGTCGTAATTCTCTGTGCCGGCCTTGAAGGCTTCCTGAAGAGAAGCATACCTATGGCGCTTCGCGCGGCACTTGTCTTGGGGGGGCTGCTTCTTATATATCCCGAAGCAGTCTCGGACTATATTGGGCTTGCGGTGGCGGCTGTTCTTGTAGTTCAGCAGTTCTCAGGCCTCAAGCTTGGAGGTAAATGAATTGAAAAAAGTCGAGAAGCACCTTTTTCCCAAAAATATAAAAGAAGCACTTGAGTTTCTTACAGAATATAAGGGCGAAGCGCGCCTCGTTTCCGGCGCGACGGACCTCATGCTATGGATACGCGAAGAGAAAGTTTCCCCGTCGGTCCTTGTCGACGTTTCCGAGCTGTCGGAGATGAGATTTGTCTCCACGGCGGACGATAAGATGACGATCGGCTCGGCGATGACGCACGCCGAGATTGCGGCGCACCCCGACGTCAAAAGAATCTTTCCCGCGCTTTCCGACGGCTGCCGCAGCGTAGGTTCCCCGCAGATACGCAATATAGCGACGCTCGCGGGAAACATCGTCAGCGCGCAGCCCGCCGCCGACTCCGTGGTCCCGATGACCGCGCTTGGCGCGCAGTGCGAACTGGTCGGCCCCGAAGGCGCGCGTATGCGGCCGCTGTGCGAACTTTCAAAAAGAGTAGGAGAGAGTTATGTCGATCCTACAAAGGAAATTCTCACACGGATCGAAATAAGAATCCCCTCCGGCAAATACGGAACGGCTTTCAAGCGCATCGCGCCGCGCGAAGCTATGGCTTTGCCGGTCGTCAACGCCGCGGTGATGCTGGAGGCCGAAGACGACGGAACGATAAAGGCGGCGCGCGTCGTCGCCTCTCCCGTCGCCGTCGTGCCCTTCAGGGCAAGAAACGCCGAAGAGTATCTTATCGGCAAAAAAGCGTCGCCGGAGCTCTTCGCCGAGGCGGCGGAAGCCGCCGGAGCGGAGGCGTCGCCGCGCGATTCTCTTGTCCGCGGCTCAGGGACGTACCGCAAAGTGCTTGTCAAAGACCTTGTGGAGCAGGCGCTGATACAGGCGGCCTCGCTCTTTGCATAGGGAGTGGTTTGAGATGCAGGAATTAAAATGTGTCGTAAACGGCAAAAACGTAGCAATAATGATAGACCCGAGCCGTTCGCTCGCGGATGTGATCAGGTATGACCTTGGGCTCACCGGTACGAAGAAGGGATGCGAAGAGGGAGAGTGCGGCGCCTGCACGGTGCTCGTCGACGGCCTTCCCGTTGATTCCTGCATAGTGCCGGCGATGAAGGCCTACGGGAAAAGCATAATCACAATCGAGGGGCTCGCGCAGAACGGCGAACTTGACCCGATACAGGAAGCTTTTATGGAAGCGGGCGCGATACAGTGCGGCTTCTGCACGCCGGGGGTGGTTCTCTCCGCGAAGGCGCTACTTATGCGCGAGGAAAACCCGACGAAGGAAGAGGTCCGCGACGAGTTATCCGGGCACTTCTGCCGCTGTACAGGATACCTGCAGTTCTACGACGCCGTGAGGATCGCGTCGGAAAAAATCAAAAACAGGAAAAATAAAAAACAGTAATAAAAATGCGCAAGGGGCTTCGTTTCCGAAATACGGAGCTCCTTTGCGCATGCGCAAAGGGAATTCATAGACGAACTATGATGCCCCGACAAGAACTATATCTCGAAAAAACCATTTGCCATTGCCTGATTTGTTCAGGATTGTACCGCTGAGCGTAAGTCGACGGGATAAGAAAGCCGAAAGGATGATAAAGCGATGCAAAGAATAGGCCTTTTCACGCCTATAAAAATCAAAACGATGGAGCTGGCGAACAGGGTGATAATGTCGCCGATGTTCACGAATTCGGCCGCTCCCGGGGGCTTCGTCTCTAAAAACACCATCAAACATTACGTAGACAGGGCGCGCTCCGGCGTCGGCCTTATTATGACGGAGCACACGAGCGTCAGCTCCTATTATATCCACCCGGGGCTTCGCCTTCAGATAAGCAGCGACGATCACATCGAAGGCTTTAAGAAGCTCATCGCGGCGGTGCATAGCGAGGGCTGTAAAATCGGTCTGCAGATCGCGCATTCGATATACGGCGTCGGAAAAAAGCCGCACGAGTTGACGAACGAAGAATGCTACGGCATTATCGGCGACTTTGTCGCCGGCGCGCGCCGCGCCTACGAAGCGGGGTTTGATACTATAGAGCTTCACTACGCTCATACGTACACGATGGCCGACTTTATTTCGCGCCGTACCAACCTACGCACCGATGAATTCGGCGGCGACATATACGGGCGCATGTTCATGCACCTTGAAATATTGAAAAGGGTGCGCGAGATCGTCGCCCCCGATTATCCGCTTTTCGCGCGCATAAGCGCCGAGGAATTCGTCCTCGGCGGCAATACGATCGTTCAAAGCCGCATCTTTGCTGAAGAGCTCGTCAAGAACGGTGTAGACTGCATGGACGTATCGGCCGGCGTGCGTTTCGACGACGCCCCAGTCAAAGGCTACTCGGATCAGCGCGGCAAGCCGACGATTGAATATCCGGACGGGCCGAACGTCTATCTTGCCGAAGAAATCAAAAAAGTCGTCGACGTTCCCGTCGTTACCGTCGGAAAGCTCGGCAACCCGGAATTCGCCGACGACGTCATTGCCGAAGGACGCGCCGACATGGTCGCGCTCGCGCGCCCGCTTATCGCCGACCCGATGTGGGTGCGCAAGGTCAAGGACCATCGTTTCGACAGGATAACGGAATGCCTCTACTGCACAGAGTGCCTTTACGAGCGCCACGATCCTTCGGCTTATATCCATTGTATGCGCTATACCTGCCAGAACGCCTGCCCGGCGAACGTCGAAGTTCCTCTGTATCTTGATTTCGCGCGCCGCGGTATGTACCGCGAAGCGTACAAAGTCATACAGAACGAGAACCCGCTCGTCCTCACCTGCGGCCGCGTATGCAACCACCTCTGTGAAAGTATGTGCAACCGTGTTAAAATAGACGAACCGATAGCTATACGCGGCATTAAGCGCTTTATCACGGACTGGATACTTGAGCACGACGGAAAGTTCCCGATGCCCGAGATGGAAGCGCCCAATGGTAAGCGCGTCGCGGTAGTCGGCTCGGGGCCGTCGGGACTCTCATGCGCCTTCTATCTGAAGAAGAAGGGCTATGAAGTTACGGTTTTCGAGGCTCTGGAGGTAATAGGGGGGATGCTTGCGGTCGGGCTTCCTGAATATCGCCTGCCGCGCGACAAGTTCGCAAAGGAGATCGCCCTTTTCGAAGAGATGGGCATAGAATTTGTCACGGGCAAGAGGATAGGGAAAGATCTGAGCGTAAAAGAGCTCCGCAGGATGGGCTACATGGCGGTCTATCTCGCCGTCGGCGACCACAACGACAGAAAGCTCGGCGTAGCGGGCGAAGGTTCCGAGGGCGTGATGTCTGGAGTTTCCTTCCTGCGCTCGTTGAAGACCGGGGCGGCCCCCGATTTCAACGGCAAAGAGATAATCGTCGTTGGCGGAGGGAACGTCTCGATGGACTGCGCAAGAAGCGCGATACGCCTCGGCGCCGCGAAGGTCTCGCTTTTCTGCCTTGAAAAGGAAAAAGAGATGCCGGCGCACGCTGACGAAGTGAGAGAGGGTTGTGAAGAGGGGCTTCTCGTCTTCAACGGCTGGGGGCCGCTGGAGATTATAGCAGAAGAGGGGCGCGTTTGCGGAGTTAAGTTCAAGAAATGCACCGCGGTCTTTGATTCGTCAGGACGCTTCAACCCCGTATATGATGAGGGCTCCCAGATGAAGGTGGGCGCGGATTACGTTATCTGCGCGATAGGACAGGCGCTCAGCCGCGAGGTCGTGGCCGGCAGCGAAGAGCTTATCGAGATTCGCGGCAACGTGATCGAAGCGGCTTACTTCGGCGGCACGGGTACGCCGTGGATATTTGCCGGCGGAGACTGCACCACCGGGCCGGATTCCGTGGTAGGCGGAGTGAACAGAGGAAAGGAAGCGGCGTCGTCGATCGACCGCTATCTCGGAGGGGATGGACAGGTGATCTCTAAGAAATATATCAAGAGGGAGCTGAGCAAGCCCGTCGACGAAACGCCGTCGAAGCGTCAGGCGATGCCTACGCTCTCCCCGAAAGAGAGGAAGTCCTGTTTCCGTGAAACTGAATGCGGCTTCAGCGAAGGACAAATAGCGAAAGAAGCCGGGCGCTGTCTGCGCTGCGACGTTTTGAAGGTCAGCAGGCTGTAGAAGTTTTAGTTTCGCTGATTTGAAAAGAGGTTTCTTTTTTAATGAAAAATGCCGGGACTGTCATCGTAAGAGGCGGAGGAGACCTCGCAACAGGAATAATCTACAGGCTCTGGAGGGTCGGTTTTTCGGTGCTTGTCCTGGAGACGGAGCGGCCGCTGGTCGTCCGCAGGACCGTCTCCGCGGCGTCGGCCGTCTTTGACGGCTCGATAAAGATAGAGGGCATGGAGGCCGTGCTGATCGATTCGGCGGAGGCCTTCGACGCCTCTTCCGAAAAGATTCAGGTATTGATCGACCCGGAAGGCGGAGCCATTAAAAAAATCAGGCCGCGCGTCCTCGTGGATGCGGTCATGGCGAAGAAAAACCTGGGCACGACGAAGGATATGGCGCCGCTCGTCATAGCGATCGGGCCAGGCTTTTCCGCGCCGGAAGACGTACACGCCGTTATTGAAACGAAGCGCGGGCATTCGCTGGGGCGCGTCATAACCAGCGGCAGCGCGATACCGAACACCGGTGTGCCCGGAGTGATAAAGGGCTACGGTATAGAGAGGCTGCTGCGCGCGCCGGCCAACGGCTATCTGTCGCCGGCGCGCAAAATCGGCGACGAGGTCTCCTGCGGAGAAACAGTCGCCTACGTGGACAGGATACCTGTCCGCGCCGGGGTCGGCGGCGTTTTGAGAGGGCTGATTCATCCGAGCGTTTATCTGACGAAGGGACTGAAGATAGGCGACGTCGACCCGCGCGGAGATCCGTCGCACTGTTTCAGCATCACGGACAAGGCGCTGGCAGTCGCGGGCGGCGTCCTCGAAGTGATAATGCGCGGCATGGACTGACGAAAGGCGCGGCTTTCGCACCGTGCCAAAAATGGATAGTTTCCGCGTGTCTTATGAGCCGCGGCGGGCAGGAAGCCCGCCGCGGCTTTTCTACCGGCGCGGGGCGCGTCTGGCTTAGAAATTTTTCATAAATGGAGACGCGTTCAAGCCGATTCTAATTGTCTCCTCCGCGCATTTGCGCTATAAAATGTCTGTGTAGTGATAAAATTATCCTGTCTAACGTTTTGCGCCGGAGGAGATTTGTTTCATCCGGGCGCACGCGTATTTTGTAGCGCCGGACGATAAGGTGGTATCGCTTTGGATAAGGAATCTAAAAATATAGAAATAAAAACCGTGGAAGAGAAGAAGGCTTCGCTCGGGAGACGCAGATGGAAAACGTTCCTCTTCATCGCCGCCGTTTTTGTCTGCGGGGGGCTCTTTGCGCTCTCGAAAATGAATTTTCTCGGGGACTTAGTGTACGAGAAGGTCATTGAAACGGCCGCCGAGGCTATCTCGTCCGACGTCGCGATAGGAGGCATTTCTGGGAACCCCGTCACGGGCTTCAAAGCCGAGGATGTCGAGCTTTCGCGCTACGGCGAGAGGATGCTCTTCGTGAAAAATGTCGGGGTTAAAATCTCTTGGCCGAGCGTCGTCACCGACAGCCCGAAGCTTTCCCTGCTAAGCGTAGAGGGGCTTGACGCGTCGCTCGACGATTTGCTCGAGCTGATGCCGAAAAAGGAGAAAAAATCCGACGAACCGGTCGACGTGCCGATAGAGAAGGTCGCGATCAGCGACAGCACGCTGCGCACGAAGTGGGGTACGATCAACTTCAAGAAGCCGGGTGTCGTGAAGATAAGAAATTCACAGGATTTCAGGCTCGACATCGCCGCCGTCGTCGCAAGCAGGGACTTCACCGCCTCGGGAGCGGTCGCAAAGAGGGGCGGCTCGTGGCGCCTTGACAAATTCAGGCTGGGGCTTGAGGGCGGCAGCGCCGAGCTCTCAGGCGCGCTCTACCCTTCGGCGGATATGACGATCAACGTCGCTTCTCTGAACATATCGGACCTCTCGGAGATACTCCCCGAGCTCAAAGGCTACGGCGTCCGCGGCGTGCTTTCCGGCAGCGCGTCTTTCCGCGGCGGCGGCAAAAATATCGCTTCGGCCGGCAGCGGCAATCTGCACGACGCCGTCGTCAAAGGCATACCGATCAGCGACTTGCAGACGAAGTGGGATCTGAAGCCCGGTCATATCGCCGTGGAGGTCGGGCAGGGGAAGGTCTTCGATTCCGTCCTCTCGGGGAAGCTCACCATCGACGGTGCCTCCGCCGATAAATATATGACGCTCGCGGCCGACATAAAGAATTTTAAGTTCGCTGACTGGAGCCCACAGTTTGAGAAAGAGACGAAGGGGCAGGCGCTCTTTTTGAAGGGCGGCATCTCGTCGCTCTCGGCGGAGCTCGAAGGGCCGATAAACGCGCTCAAGGGGCGCATCGACCTTTCGCCCTCCGATCTGAGCTACAGGGAGATCAAACTTAAGGGGCTCTCCGGCAGTGCGGTCTTCGACGGCCGCCCGGCCGGCGATCTCGATATTTCGGCGACAGCCGAAGGCAAAAGGGTCGCGCTGAAGGGGCTGCTCTCCTTAGGCGACAAGGTGCCGACCGACGTCGCTTTCTCGGTAGAGGGCTATCCGATAGAAAAGGTGTTGAAGTGCCTGCCAGGCGCCGACAAGGCGGCCGCCAGCGGCGCCGTCTCGCTCAAGGGGACGTGCCGTGGCCTGACCGGCCGCTGGGTCGTCGACGCCGCGGCATCGTCGGCCGCGATAACGCTTCAGAAGGTCGGCGCCCTGTCGAATGTAAATGTCTCGGGAAGTTACTCGGCGACGGATAAAAAGTTCACATTGGCCCGCTCGTCCGCGGAGTTCAACGGCGCGAAGCTCACCGCCTCCGGCACGGCGCTCCTCGGTGAGTCGCAGGATAAGCTCCTCGACTTTAAGGGCGCCTTCCGCGACGCCGACGCCAAGCGCCTTTATCAGCTTATTCCGGCGCTCAAGGCCCTCGATATAGAGGGCGTTGCCTCCGGCAGATGGAGCGCGTCCGGACAGCTTTCTTCGCCCGTGGTCAAGGCGGACTTCAGCATGCCCTCCGGGCAGTTCCGCAGGCTCCGCCTCAGCAGATTCAACACAAAAGCTGAGTATTCGGAGGGCGTGATGCGCCTCGATCCGATGAAGGCCGAGGGCTGCGGAGGACGGGGGATTCTCGCGTGTGAAATAAAGCTTCCGAAGGCGAGCGCTGACGGCAGGACCTCGTGGAAGCTCGGCGGCAAGGTCGCGGGCGTAGATCTCTCGATCGTCAACGGGCTGCTGAAGACGAGCGAAGACATATCCGGAAAAGTCACGGGGGAGATAACGGCCGGCAGCGCACCCGGCGGACTCGAATGGGCGCTCGGCTTCGACGGTGAAAAGGTGCGCTGGCGCGAGTTCAGGGCCGATACGCTGAAGGGCGTGATAGAAGGCGCTCCTAAGGAGATTCTCATAAAAAAGGCCGACGGCATATTCCTGAACGGTGAAACGTCGGTGGCGGGCAAAATAATCATGCCGCCGAGCGGCGAGCCTTTTTCAAACGCCAAGCTTGTTCTGTCGGCTTCGGTAAGCAAGCTGAACGTCTATGAGCTGCTTCGCAGACATCTTCCGGCGGTGCGTTCGATACAGGGGCTCATCGAGGCCAGCGCCGATGTCGGCGGCACGCTCTCCGCGCCGACCTTCGAGGGCTCCGGCCGCATAGCGCCGCTGCGCTGCCGCGGCTTCATGCTGCCGATGATGGACGTGAAGTGCCACGGTTCCCTGAAGGAGATCGTGATCGGCGACGCGAGGGCCCTGCTGCACGACGGTACCGTCAAGGCCAGCGGGCGCATCTACGAGGAAAACGGCAAGTGGCTCAGCAAATTCAGCGTCGCCGGTGAAAACGTCGATATGAAGCAGTTCGGCGCGTATCTGCCGCAAGATTTCCGCGCGCGCTTCGGAGGGACGGCGAATTTTTCGATGAACGGCTCCGGCGAGCTCTCCAAGCTGACTGGCACGGGCTCTTTCACCGCGCCCGAGCTGAGAATTATGGGGATAGAATTTAAGGACGTCTCGGCGCCTTTCTTTGTCTCGCAGAACTACATGATGGTCGAAGACTTGCACTCAGAGATGAACGGCGGAAAGCTCAGCGGCGGCGTAGGCTTCGACCTGAAGGACAATAAATGGGGCGGCAACCTCACGGTTATGAGCTCGGACGTCGAGGCGCTCGTGAAGCAGGCCGCTCCTAATCTGAAGGGCAATATAACGGGGCTCGGCGACCTCAAGATCCGCGGTGGAGGAGAGATCGGCCGCGCTTCGACAGTAAGAGGCGGCGGAGCGGTGAAGCTGCACGACGGGGAGATAACGAGCTTCGACGCGATAGAGACGGCGAAAAAATATACCGGAGGCAAGCCGCTGCGCTTCCATAGCGTGCAGGCGACCTTCACCTACGACGGCGGGGATATAAACATCCTGCCGGGCAGCCAGGCGACGGCGCCGAAAAACGATACGGTCTACAGCTATATGATGCTCGACGGCTTCATCAGCCGCAAGAAGGAGCTGCATCTTTTCAGCATGGGGAAAGTTAACATACGCGCGCTGAATTCGCTGATGGGCGCCTTCGGCAGCATAGCCGACGCGGGCTCCGACATAATCTCGGGCAAGGTCGACAGCGGCGAGCTGCTGCACAACGTCGTCGGCGGAGTCATCACGGGGCTCACTAGGAAAGAGTTCCGCTTCGTCACGCTGAACGTCGGCGGGACAACCGAGAAGCCCGATTTCTACAACGTGAAGGTGCAGGGGACGACGATGCAGACCTCGGCGAAGGAATCTATCCCGACAAGCAACAGCGACCCCGACGAAAGGAGCCTGACCAAAGAGGGTAACACGACATTCCGCTTCAAGTTCGAAATACCGGTCGGCCCCGGCAACGGCGGCTCCGCAGGCGACGCAGCGAAGGGGCAAGTCGTCGGGCAGACGCTCGAAAATCTTCTGAAGAACGTCGATTTCGGCTTGTAGCGGGGTGTTTCGATGAAGGATATAACTCTCATACTTGGCGGCGCAAGAAGCGGCAAGAGCGCGTTCGCGGAAAAGATAGCCCTTGCGTATCAGGGCAGGGTGACTTACTTCGCCACCGCCGACTGCAGGGACGAAGAGATGAAAAAGCGCATCGAGATGCACAGGAGCCGCAGGCCTAAGGAGTGGGGACTGTGGGAGGGAGACCCGCGCGAACTGCCCCGGGCCGCCGCCGAAACGCGCGGACTGATGCTCCTCGACTGCCTCACGATGTGGCTGACGCGCCTCTTCCTGGCGTATCCCGAAGCCGAGGGGAAGGACGAAGGCGCGTGGTTCGAGCGCGAAGCGGAGATAGCGGCGCTCGTACGCGCGCTATGTGAAAGCGTTTCGGAGGGTTCGAGCCTCGTCATCGTAAGCAACGAGGTCGGCTTCGGACTAGTGCCCCCCTATCTGATGGGGCGGCGCTTCCGCGACCTTCAGGGGCGCATGAACCAGCTTTGCGCCGGATACGCGAAGAACGCCGCCCTCGTCGTCGCCGGCTGCCCTCTGTGGCTGAAGGGCGGCTCATCTCTGCCGGAGGAGGATGAGAATCATGGACGGCTGCCGTGAAAAATTCAAAGAATTTTCCGATACGCTGAACGCGGAGATTCGCGACAAGGGCTTCAAGCTCGACTTCGCCGCGCGCTTCGTAGTCGTGTGGACGCTCCTTTCGCGGATACCGCTGCCGAAGGGGTGGTGGCCGCGGAAGGCGCCTGCCGGCAACAGGGCTCTGGCTTTCGCGCCGCTCGCCGGCGGCCTGATGGGAATCATAAACGGGTTCGTCGTTACCGCGGCCTTTTATCTCGGCGCGGGGACACTCGCTTCCGCGTGGGCGGCCGCGGCCGTATATTTCCTCGCCGGCTGGTGCCTGCACTTAGACGGCTGGGGCGACCTTTGGGACGGCATAGGCTCCGGGCGCAGCGGGAACGCGCTGCGCGAGGTGATGAAGGACAGCAGGCTCGGCTCCTTCGGCGGCGCCTCGCTCGTGATAGCGTTCGGGCTGTGGACGTCGCTCCTTTCCTCCGTCGCGCCCGAGGCGCGCTTCGCGGCCTGCGTGACGTCGGCGGCGGCGGCGCGCTTTGCCGAGGACTGCGCCGCGTTCCTCGGCGAATATCCGTGGGAAGCCGGCATGGGAAAGGGCTGGGTCGATACCTTTTCGCCCTACGACCTCTTCACTTCGGCGCTCTGCCTCGTCCCCTTCCTTATCTTTTCGATATTTCACTTCGCGCTCTGCGCGGCGCTCTCGGCTCTTTCCGGATTTGCGTTCGCGCGCTGGATGAACGGGCGCCTCGGCGGCGTGAACGGCGACGTGATGGGCGCCGCGGCGGTCGCCGCGGAAATTATTTCGATGGCGGTGTGGGCGGTATGGTAAAAGCCAGGCTGATAGCTCTCGACATGGACGGCACGATGCTGGACGGCGAAGGGCGCCTCACGGCGCGAATCAAGGAGGCCTTCCGCGCCGCCCAACTGTGCGGCATCAAAATAGTAGCGGCGACGGGGCGAATGTACCCTTCGGCGATGATACATCTGCGCGAAGCCGGCATAAAGAGCGCGTCGATCTTTTACAACGGCGCCCTGATACGGGACACGGCGGACGGGCGCACGATCTACGAAAGGCGCCTCGGCGAGGGGCTGACCGCCGAGATACTGAACTTTTTCAGGAAACACGGCTGGTACGTTCAGGTCTATTCGGACGACAGGCTCATCGTCGTAGACGACGGCGACGAACGATGCCGATATTACGAAAACATATGCGGGCAGAAGGCCGTCGCCTACGGCGAAAAGTTCTGGGAGAGCGGCCTCGACTCCTCGAAGCTGCTCGGCATATCCTTCGACGGCGCGGAGTTCCGGAAGATATGCGAAGAGGTCCGCGGCGCGTTCGGCGAAAGGATATATCAGGCTACGTCGTGGGGCTCCTTCGTCGAGATAGTCCACCCCGCGGTGAACAAGGCTAAGGCCTTAGCGCGGGTCTGCGATTACTACGGCATCCCACGCGAAGAGACTATCGCGATAGGCGACAGCGGAAACGACGTCGAAATGATAAAATGGGCCGGCATAGGCGTCGCTATGGGCAACTCAAAGGACGGGGTCAAGGCCGTCGCGGACGTCATAGCCCCGCCGAACACGGAGGAGGGCGCCGCTCGGATAATAGAAAAGGCCGTAGCCGCCGCGCTTTAAAAAACGGCAGAAGCGTCTCATTTGCATTAAGTTTTTCTCAGCAGAGGGGTCGATTATTATGAAAAATTTTTTCAAGCTTGACAAGCCCACCCTTTCATTTGAAATTTTCCCGCCGAAGGGCAAGGGGGACCTCTCGAAGATATTCGACACGGTCGACGCTCTCGCGAGCCTCGATCCGGACCTTATAAGCGTGACCTACGGCGCCGGCGGCACGAGCCGTGAGAACACCGCGGAGATAGCGTCTCGGATACAGAACGACTACGCGATACCGGCGCTCGCGCACCTCACCTGCATAGGCAGCACGCGCGAAGAAATGCGCGCGACTCTCGGCAGGCTGCGCGATATGGGGATAAAGAACATCTTGGCGATGCGCGGCGACATCGACGGAGAGGGAACTAAGGATTTCGCCCACGCGAGCGACCTTATCAGATTCATAAACGAAAATTATAAATTCAACATCTTCGCCGCCTGCTATCCGGAGAAGCACATAGAGGCCTATTCGATGGAGGAGGACTTGGCGCATTTGAGTGATAAGTGCCGTTTCGGCGTCGACGTGCTGATCAGCCAGCTCTTCTTCGACAACGCCTACTTTTATAAATTCCGCGACAGCGTGAGGAAGCTCGGCATAAGCGCGCCGATAGAGGCCGGCATAATGCCTGTGACCTCGCCGTCGCAGATAAGCCGCATGGTGACGATGTGCGGCGCTTCGATGCCTCCTGCCGTGCAGAAGATAGTCCGCGCCTACGGACACAACAGCATGGCGATGCGCGAGGCGGGCATAGCCTACGCTACGAACCAGATAATCGACCTGCTAGCCGAGGGCGTCGACGGGATACACCTCTACACTATGAATCTTCCGGAGATAGCGAAGCGCATCTGCGAAAACATCCGCGGAGTGCTCTACTCGCTGCGCGTGAAGCGCGGATAGCGGCGCGATGGAACTGGGCAAGATACTGATATTCGACGGTGCGATGGGCACGATGCTGCAGAAGCGCGGGCTCGGCCGCGGCGTCGTGCCGGAGACGCTCAACGCCGCCGCGCCTCGCGCGATAGAGGATATCCACCGCGAATATCTGGACGCCGGAGCCGACGTGATACTCGCGAACAGCTTCGGCGCGAACCGCTTCAAAGCCGAGAAGGCCGGCATGGAAGTCTCCGTCATGGTCGAATCCGCGGTGAAAATAGCGAAGCGCGCGATAGGCGGGCGCGGCGGAAAGTATGCGGCGCTCGACATAGGCCCCTGCGGGCGCGTGCTTTCGCCGGCCGGCGATCTGGGATTCGAAGAGGCGGTGGGAGTCTTCGCCGAGATCGTCCGCGCCGGAGACGCGGCGGGCGCCGACTTCATACTCTTCGAGACCTTCACCGACCTTTACGAGCTGAAGGCCGCGCTTATCGCGGCGAAAGAGAATTCCAGGCTGCCGGTGTTTGCGACGATGAGCTTCGAGGAAAGCGGCAAAACCTTCTTCGGCGCCTCCGCCGAGTCTATGGTGATGACGCTTGAGGCGCTCGGAGTATCCGCGCTCGGCGTGAACTGCTCGCTCGGCCCCGCACAGCTCGGGCCGGTAGTGGAGAGAATCGTCGGCGCGGCCTCCGTGCCGGTCCTCGTCCAGCCTAACGCCGGGCTGCCGGTGATGGAGGAGGGGGCGGCGCGCTACGACGTGACGCCGGAGGAATTCGCGCGACGCGTGAAGGGATTCGTGCGCATGGGCGTGCGCTTCGTCGGCGGCTGTTGCGGCACTACGCCGGAATACATAAGGCTTTTGAAAAAGGAATTGAGCGGGATGGAAGCGGCGGAGATAAAAAACCGGCCGCGCGGCGGCATATGCTCGCCGTCGAAGCAGCTCTACTTTGACCGAACGACCGTGATAGGCGAGAGGATAAACCCGACCGGCAAAAAAAACCTTCAAGCTGCGCTGCGCGCGCACGACATAGACTACGTCGTGCGCGAGGCGCTGCGCGAAGAGGAGCAGGGAGCCGACGTCCTCGACGTCAACGTCGGGCTGCCGGACGTTGACGAGCCGGCGCTGCTGGCGGAAGCCATAACAAGGATACAGGCTTCGACTCCTCTGCCGCTGCAGCTCGATTCCTCGTTTCCCGGGGCTCTCGCGCGCGCCGCGAGGATATACAACGGCAAGCCTCTGCTGAACTCGGTCAACGGCAAAAAAGAATCGCTCGAGGCGGTGCTGCCGATCGCTAAGAAATACGGCTGCGCGCTGCTCGGACTGACTCTCGACGAAAAGGGGGTGCCGCGCACCGCCGAGGAGCGCCTGGCGATCGCGGAGCGCATAGTCGCCGCGGCCGAAGCGGCGGGGATCCGCAGATGCGACATACTGATCGACTGTCTGATGATGACGGTCGGCGTGCAGCCCGACCAGGCGCGTGAGGCGCTGCGCGCGATCTCTTTAGTGAAAAAGGAGCTCGGCGTCAAAACGGCGCTCGGCGTCAGCAACGTTTCCTTCGGCTTGCCGAACCGCCCGCTTATAAACAGGACGATGCTCGCGATGGCCCTCGCGGCCGGGCTCGACGCGCCGATAATGAACCCGGGCGACGCCGGCATGACGGAGACCGCCGCGGCGGCGCGGCTGCTTTTGGCGCAGGCGGGCGCCGCCGACTCGTACGTCGCGAAATTCGGCGGCAAGCCAGCCGAGCCTACGCCCGCCGAAGAGGAAGCGCCGGCGGTGCAAAGCGCGATACTCCGCGGATTGAAAAGCGACGCGGCCAAAGCGGCGAGGGAACTGCTTTCGTCGCGCGAGCCGCTTGAGATCGTCGAAAAAGAGATAATCCCGGCGCTCGACAGGGTCGGAAAAGAGTACGAGAGCGGCGACATATTCATCTCCCAGCTGATACAATCGGCCGAGGCGGCGAAGGCGGCCTTCGACGTGCTGCGCGAAAAAATGGAAGAGCGCGGCGCGGGCGGGCTGAAGGGCAAAAAAGTGATACTCGCGACGGTCCACGGCGACATACACGACATAGGCAAGAATATCGTCAAGGTCATACTCGAAAATTACAACTTCGACGTGACGGACTTGGGCAAGGACGTGCCGGCGCGCGCCGTTTCCGACGCCGTGGCGGAGACCGGCGCGAGAATCGTCGGGCTTTCGGCTCTGATGACGACAACGGTCGCCAGCATGAAGGAGACCATAGAGCTCCTTCGCCGCGAGCACCCGGACGTGAAGGTCATAGTCGGCGGCGCGGTGCTCACAGAAAAGCTCGCGCGCCGCGTCGGCGCGGACCGCTACGCTAAAGACGCGATGGAGACCGTGAAGCACGCCGGAGAGCTTTGAGCCCGCCGCTCATAAAATAAAATAAAAGAGGCGCCCCCTCGCTCGGGACGCCTCTTAGCGCGGCTTGCCGCGACTAACCCTGTTTCTTATGCTTAAGAGTGAAATTCGCGAAGCCTTCGAAGGTGTAATCCTGTTTCCTGTCCATGTCGGGCTCCTGCCTGCGGAAGAAGCAGGAAGGAATTTCGCTTGCCGCGAGGCATTTCGCGACGCAGGGGGTGCATCCCAGCGCGCTGTTCGCAGGGTTGAATCCGCATGTATGATCGACGCAGGTGCAGAACTTCTTGTTGTCGCATGCCTGAGTGATGTTTCTGTACTTTTCTTCCATCGCTTCCACTCCCCCTCTGTTTCTCCTTATATTTTCCGCGAACTTCGCGAAAAAATAAATAACTTTCCGACGAAAACAGGGCGCTTTGATTTTCCTTTGTTAAGCAAAAAAAAGATTTTTCCTGCGTTTTTTTCGCAGCTTTCGATAGCGGACGCTTTGCAGCGGCTTGTCGAGGGTGCGAAAGCCGCCATTCGTCCGGCCTCCTTCATTTCAAAGGCGGACTTTTTGATTTACCGCCGATTGAAAGTCGCGCGGATTGCGGTTAACATTATCGTAGAAAGCGGGGCGGTGCGCGTGTGCAAAATCTATAACCTTGACTCGACGGACAAAAAAATACTTATCGAGCTTGCGCGCAACGGGCGCAGCACTTACAAGGAGATCGGCGACCTCGTCGGCATGACGCGCCCCGCGGTGCGCGAGCGCATACTGCGCATGGAGGAGGCCGGCGTTATAACCGGCTACAGGGCCGAGGTGAACAGCGACGCGCTCGGCCGCGCGCTGCACGTTATGATAAATTTCAAATTCAACACCGACAGGAAGTATGAGAAGAAGCCGAACGACGTTTTGATTCCGGTTCTGCGCGCCTGCCCGGACGTGCTGCGCTTCTGGGAGATATACGGGGAGCTCGACTTTTTGATAGAGGCCGCCTTCTCGTCGAAGGACGCGATGCACGCCTTCCTCGACGAGCTGCGCGATTACGGCTTCGTGCGCTCCCACCTCATCGCGATGACGGAGAGCGCGGCGCCGGTGCGCGAGTGAGCGCGCATTGCGCCCGAACGCTTTTTACGGGAAAAT
This sequence comes from Synergistes jonesii, assembly GCF_000712295.1. Taxonomy (NCBI): domain Bacteria; kingdom Thermotogati; phylum Synergistota; class Synergistia; order Synergistales; family Synergistaceae; genus Synergistes; species Synergistes jonesii. The sequence goes on from NZ_JMKI01000006.1 coordinate 142,164, forward strand.
TTTTTATTTTTTCGCCGGGTCCGTCAGCTCCGCTATCGTGCCTCCGGCTATCTGCCAGAGAAAGAGGCTCGCCGCGGTGCCGCAAGGCGAGTAGCGCTTTTTGTACTTCGCGAACAATTCCTTCGTTATCTCCTTGTGACGGTAGAGCATCCTCATGCCGCGGCGTATGCCGAAGTCGCCGAAGCTGACTACGTCGCGCCGCCCGAGCGAGAAAATCAAAAGCATCTCCGCCGTCCAGAGGCCGACGCCGCGCAAAGCGCGGAGCTCTGCGATCACCGCGTCGTCGTCCATAGAAGAAAAACGTGCGTCGCCGAACTCCCCGCGAGCCGCCCTTTCCGCGAGCTCCGTTATATATTCGGCCTTCCTGAGCGACAGCCCGCAGCCGCGGAGCGCGTCGGCCCCCGCCGAGAGCACGCTCCGTGGAGAAATCCCCCCGAGCCCCTTCTCCAGCCGAGCGAGTATCGAGCGCTGCGCCGCCGAAGATATCTGCTGCCCGACGATGCTGTGAACGAGAGCCGCAAATACATCCGGTTCGCTCTCCCGCTCCGGCGGGGCCCCCATCGCTTCGATCGCCCAGGCGAGCCTTTTGTCCCTCTTCTTAAGATAAATTATTTCTTCTTCACGAACAGAAAAAGCCATTCACGCGCCTCCGCTCTTTGATAAAAAGATTATACCAGCCGCCGCCGGAACGGCAAAAGCGCGCCGCGAAGAAAAATGCGGAAGAATAAAAAACACCGGCGCGAAAAACCGCGCCGGCGCTTAATCTTCATGGTGGAGATAAGGGGATTCGAACCCCTGACCTCTTGAATGCCATTTGCAAGAAACATAAAAAACAGATTGGATTAAACGGATATATGATTACTATTACTGGATTGTTGTGTTGCAACTTAGGATAAAAAAGATTAAATCTCTCTAAAGAGGGTAGAAAATACGGTAGAAATATTTTTATTATATGTAAACTGATTGTATGCTTTTCGTTATCCTTTTGTTGCATGTCTTGGGTGCTGAAAAAGCGTATCCATGACTGTGGCGGGGCGCTCCTGCATATCTTCGAGGACATGTTGATAGACGTCCCGTGTGAATGAACTGCGAGAGTGGCGCAGTGTTCGCGAAACGATTTTAACATCAACGTTTGCTTGTAACATCATCGTGGCGGCTGTATGACGTAGGTCGTGAATACGCAACAACGGCAGGTCGTCAGGAATTTTTTCATCGTTCTGTGTGTCCGCGGCGTCTATGCCTTCGGCTTTTCTGCGTTTCTCTGCCAATTCGGCATTATATTTTTTCAAAATCTTGTGAAATTTCTTATATACGAAGTCAGGATCGAAAGGCGTTCCATCCTCCCATGAACACACAAAATCTAAATCTTTATAGGCATCTCCCATCTGAATCTTGTTTAATTCCTGTTCCTGCTTTATCTCTATCATTTCGCACACTACAAAATCCGGCAGCATGATGGAATTTTCACTTTCGTCTGTTTTTGTGGGACCGAGCGCCAGAACCGTAGAGGCGGACTCGTTTTTAACACTGTCCCACAGAGGTATATGCTCGGAGCCTGGCGGCATTGCGCGGGCATATCTCATAGGTAGGCGGTCGAGACTGTGGCGGATATATGCCCGCTTTCCTTCTATATCAACATCCTGCCAGCGCAGCCCGCATATTTCCCCTCGCCGAAGTCCGCACAATGCGCCAAGAAGAATACAAATATATATTTCAGCGCCTTGCATCAGGTCGAGTATCCTTTGCGCCTGTTCCAGAGTGTAGGCACCGCTTTTAGGTTTGTTTTTTCTCGGAGATGGCACCGCTTTGCAGGGATTCCGAGTAATCAGCTTATATTCCGTTACTGCATCCTCCAAGGCGGCGTTTAATACTGCATAGTGATTATGTGCCGTTGTTGGTTTTACCCTCAGCTTGACGGAGTCGAAATACTTACGGATATTGATTGGTGTCAGGCGGTTCAGCGAAATATCGCCAAGCAAATCGGTGATTGATAGAATCGCGTAGCGATAATTTTCATAAGTAGATGGGCGCCTGTTAGGACGAACAATACCGTCAAGCCACTGATTCAAATATTCGCGCACAGTGATTTTTTTCGGTATGGAAACGTCGCCGCGCTCCAAGTCCGTACGAAACTGTCGCTCAAGACGTTCAGCCTCTTTTTGCGACGAGCCGGCCTTGATCCACTTCTTGCGCGCGACGTTGAACTCGTCGCGGTAGTAGATTACGGCGTAATATTCGTTGCCTTTTTTTGTGATCATCAAGGTATCCCCTCTCTGTCAACATTCCCATCCATAGCCGTAGCCTCAGGGGCATAGTCCTTACTTGTCGTTTTCTTTGTCGGAGGAACGCAACGCACGTTTTTCTTCTTTCTTTTTGCGCGATTCCAGCTGTTTTATGCTCTCTTTGGGACATGGCAAATTTTCCGGCATTTCATTGCCGAACTCAGCAATCATCTTCCTGATCTTACTACCGACTTCATAGTGTGTCTGATTTGCATCGCTTTTATTGTCTATGTTGTCGCGGCGCAACTTTGCCTCGGTCTGCGTCGCACGGAAAAGGTTTGCCGCCAGCTCTTCACTTCCCATGTTGTCGAGGATATCCTGATTTTTCTTGAGTCCTTTGCGGCGATGTATATCCTGTTTTTTTAAACCGCCGTACAGCCCCTGATACCCGCAGTTCTGGAAAATCGCATAATCAATCGGTTGGATGACTCCGGCTTGTTTAGCTGCAGACGCGAGACTTTTATTATGTTCCTTTATCTCCGCGCGGAGCTTCAAGCGGCGTTCGTCTTCTATCTCCTGCCTGCGCGTTTGAATAGCAAAGTAGGTATGTCCTAATGCTACAGCTTCTTTTCTCGGGTCCGCGCTTTGGACGATTAAGTAACACGCATACCGTGAAAGCAGCACTGACTTTATTTGTCTTTTCGCTCCTTTAGGGAGTTCTATCATTTCGTCGACGTCGACGAAATGATCCTTTGCGGATTGTCCGCTGTTGGTACATGCCTCTCGTGCTTTTTCTATGACATCCTCAAAATTGCGGTAGTTGACATATTCTAACGCTCTGGCCAGTTCGCGACTGTTCCAGTATTCTAACCCGTTGGGGTCTTTTTGCTTAATGCTGTCAAAAATATTCATTTGACGATGCTCCTTATATCAGTCGTTTGTGCCAACGCTCGTACCTCCCTCTTGCCTCAACTACACGACCGGTTCAGCCGTTTCTTCTTTCCCTTTATCTCTTCTTAATTTAATAATCTTGTCTATCTCTTTATAAAAATCACGCTCTGGAATAAATTCCCAGTACTTTGCAATTAAGAGAAGGCTCTTTCGTGCCTCTTCCATAATGTATCGCTCTTTATCTGATAAATCCGGTATTATACTGCAAAGATCGCATAAGTCTAATTCATGCGCAAGTCTGTACATGTGTTTACAGGGCTTATTAGCATTACTTCCACTTATAATCCAATCAGGACAATTGCATGATGTTAAGGTTGTATAGTATGGTGTTTTTCCGCTTCCTTTGAAAATTCCTGTTTGGTTCTCCCTATCTATTTTGAGAGGTATATACTTCTTGTCCAGCGCTTTGCGTATGCGTGAGACGCTTTCATATACTTCAATATAGTTGAGACCTTCAAAAATGTTGTCTTTCATTTTTGTTACCCGTAATTAATAAGTATATAAAATTCCCCACAGGAAGAGAGCTAAATGATGGAGTATGCGAGGAAGATTCTTTGCTAATTTTAAACTCTATAATCTGTGTAGTGGCATCTCCCGGAATCCGCTCTTGAACATTAAGAACCTGTACATAGTGCCTATCCGATGTAAAAAAGACATCACCTACAGAAAATGCGAAATTACTTGATTGGAACCGAGCTAAATATCTATAAATTATCGGTTTTTGGGCGTTATCTCTCTTAGCTTGTTTTGTTCTCTCTTGTGCGTTAAGTCCAAGAGGTGTCGCCATGCAGGGGCGTGGTTCGTAATACCAGCCAGACTCTTCGCTGCGCTCAGGCAAGAAAAGCGGCAGCGGCAAGGACCTTTTGTTATTCTTGTTGAGGAGTGACTTAAGTACGCGGAGATAATTTTTTATTTTTTCACCGCTGCCAAGAACGATGCCGGAAGACATTACAAGATGAGATAGAGATAGGTGTTGTTTCGTTATATCTGACTTAAGATTTGTATCTTTTGTGGACTTGCTTTTGTCGTAGTAGTCACAGATAGCTTCATATATATCTGTAGATAGACATTTTTGGTAAACATCGAAAATATCTTTTCGCTGATTCTCATCTTCCTGATCACGTAACAAATATACATCACCGCCAATTGCATGGAGAACGTGATCGCAAATTTCTTGTTTTTTGCCCTTTTCGCAAGTGCATGAGAATTGCAGACGGCCAAGTTCATTTATCTCTGCTGTTACTGCACAGGGCACATACTCCAAACGCGCAGGATCTTCTCGTCTTTCTATATGTTTTACGTTCAGCGTTATTTTCCAATTGCCATTGTTCTCAAAGAGCGTTTTTTGTCCTTTTTGCATTTACGTACCTCCTGGACATTGTAGATAATGCCGCTTTTACGATTTCATACGCTGACACAAATATTTAAGGCCTATGATCCACAGTGCCCTGCACGCCTACGACTTTGCCGATTATTCGGACATATTCATATTCAAGGTCTTCCTTATCTGCCTTTATCATTTGTCCGTTGGAAGCGTGCAGTTCATAGCCTCCGCCCTTGGGATAGACTTTTTTTATAACAGGGTTGCCGCCGATTTCGACAAGACAAACGGCGCCGGCCGTTATCCATTGTGCGGGATTGACGACCACCCAGCTGTCGGGAGGCACGCCATAATCCACCATACTGCTGCCGTCAACTTTATATGCGCGCGGAGGTTTTGCGGCATCGATGTCTCCAAGCAGGCACGATACTATTGGCTCATAGCCTTCCGCCGCAGCATCGTCGTCAAGATAGGTTGTATGGCCAGAGCCGCCGCAGTGCGGGCTGTACTGCTCGGAAACGCGAGGTACGAGAATTATATCGGGGCCGATACCCACAAGTCCGCCAGGGAGTTTTTTATAAACGGATGGGTACTCCGTGTCCTTTCCAATGACCGAGCCACCGTCGAACTTCATCGTTCCGTCCAGCCTCAGAATTGGGCGCGGGTCGTCGGTCTCGCCCATCAGGTAGGCGACGCTGGTATTAAGAGTTGTCGCAAGGCTGTTAATTGTTTCGATTCCAGGCTCTCTTTTCCCCGCTTCCCATCTTGATACGGTTCCGCTGGCAACATTTAACAAGGAACACAACTCGTTGCTTGTTATGCCTTGTTTCTCCCTTATTTCTCGCAACCGCTCTCCAAAGCTATTCATGTTTAAATTATGCCTCTTTGGCATTGTTAAAGCAACAATTTACAGTAATCAATCTGGCATCATTAAAATGCCATAAGGGCATTTTGGGTCCTTAGACCTATTGCAATAATGCCAAATAGGCAGTATATTTATTGGCAAGGCAAGGGGGTGATTAAGTGAAATTAAGGGAAATAAGAGAAAATCGAGGGATAAAAGCCTCGGTTCTTGCGGCCAAAATGGCAGTAGATGTAACAACAATAACGAGATGGGAGACTGGTGCGAGGGTGCCTGATGTAAATACGGCATTAAGGTTGGCAGGAATCCTTAACTGCTCTGTTGATGAACTTCTACGCGACGACACAAACCCTACTCCACCCCAGCCCTTGGAAGCGTAGGGGCTGGGGTGAGGGATAACCATCTCGAAGAGGCGGAGCGCCTTTCCGATGCCGTTCTCAGGATTTCTTCATGGGGCTCGGCGATCGGGATCAAGAAAATCATGAGGGATATCGGCAACAACGGCATCGCCAACGATCCCGAACTGAAAGAAGCACTTCTGGAGATACAGATGACAGCTCGCGAAGCGATGGCGTAGTGCTGCAGATGTCGCTGGCAGGACGGGGGCCTTTATTTTGAAAGGAGGGGCAAAAATATGCCTATACCGATAGCAATTCATCGTGACGTGGAGCAACGCATTCCGTTCAGTATCACGTCGTCGGATATTTTGACGGTCTCGGAAGCGGCGGAGCTGCTCAAAATTTCGCCGGACACCGTCAGGTCTATGTGCGACAGGGGAGAACTACCGCATAGAAAATGCGGTAACCGTCGTCGCTTCCCTGGCTGGCTGCTCATTGAATGGCTCCACGACAGTCAAATAAAAAAGGAGGGGGCATAAATGCCCGGCGCAATAGCGCAAAGCGCGTTTTTTGCGCAGTGGGTCGCGCCGAACATCGAAGTCGTATACATGGCGTTCTTCGCGGGGATCGCGGGGCTTGCCTGGGTGGCGGTACAGGCGCTTCGAGAAGCGTGGCGCAGATGAACCGCGAACTCATCTGCGGCGACTGCAAGCTCTGGGACTGCGCCGACCGCGGGTTTTACGGCTCAAACCTGTGCAAATGCAAACAGGACGGAAAGAAGCGCTGGAGGGGCGACTGCGCGGAAGCCTGCGGCTGGTTCGTCTTTTCGGAAAAACTATTCGGAGAAAGGAATTGAAACTGAAACATGGAAAAGAAACTGATCAATCTCACGCCGCACGAAATCTGCGTCTACATGGACGACGGCGACATTCTGGTCATACCGCCGGATGAGACGCCCGCGCGCTGCGTGGAAAGCTCACAGAAAATCTACGAACTCAACGGCGTCCCCGTGGTGATCAAAAAATACGGCGACGTCGAAGGGCTGCCGGAAAAAGAGCCGGGGCACGCCTACATCGTCTCCATCATAGTCGCGAACGCCGTCCGCGGGACACGCGGCGACGTATACATCACAGCAGACCTCGTCCGCGATGCCTCCGGCCGCGTCGTCGGCTGCCGCTCGTTCGCACAGGTCCAGTGAGGCAAGCGAAATGTACAAGACATTGATCGTATGTATTTTATCTTTTATCGCCGTCATCCTTTTAGGCGGCGTCGCCGGCTGGTGCGCATGGGTATATTTCGACTGGTGCGGCAACCGCAAGAAGCTGCGGCGTCTGGACGAATACCTGCGCGCCAAAGACCGCGGGGCGTACCGCCGCAGGGAGGAGGCTGACTGATGCTTCTTTTTTCAGGACTGCACGTCGCCGCGAAAGGCCTCTACGCGCTCTTCTCCTTCTACGCCGCATGCTGCGGCTTCGGAGGCTGAGCGATGGGAAAAAGCAGAGCCCCGAGCGTCGGCGTCGCCCAGGGCCCAGAGCCATGAAATTGAAAAAACAAGAAAAGTATAGCATGAAAAAACATTCATGGCTATCCAAATCCCCGAAGAAAGGAGGTGAACAACCATGATGGACAACGTAATGATCCCTCTGTCGCTGAAAGACATGTCCGACCTGGACAGGACCTTCACGCGCCTCGTCCCCGGAGTCGTAGCGTCGCTGAAAGACGCTACGCAGTCCGCGAGCATCACCATCACGCTGAACTTCAAACTCTGCCCAGACAGCGAGACTCAGGTCGACATGAAGACGAGCATCCGTCCGACCTTCGCGACCGACAAGAAAGTCACGCGCTGCCGCCGCGACCTCATGACGCGCGCGGTAACGGCCGACAAACTCGACCTCGGCAACTACGACGAAGTCGAAATGCCGACTGCGCAAAAGAATCTGTTCGCGGGAGCTGCGGACGCAGACGAATAAGAAAGGATGACGAAAATGGAAATCGAAAAACTCATAGTCCCGCAGGGACACAAAGAGCCCATCACGATACTCGAAGGCGTGGCGGCCAAGCCGCTGCCGCTGTTCGACTACCAGGGCTACCAGTACACGGCGCTCGACGTCAAAAGCTTCTGCGAACTCGTGAAAGCCAAAGGCAAACAGCCCTCGGCGCTCATATTCTCGGACGACGCCGGCTTCACCGCGATCTTGGACGACACCGTCATAAGCCGCAAGCAGGACACAGTCACAATGCCGTACACCTACTCCGTCCAAATGGAAGAGTGGGAGCCGGTCCTCTCTCCCGGCGGGCACGTATTCGCGCTGAAAGAGCTCATCGACTACGTCAAGCGCGCCGACGGCAAAACGATCGACAACTTCGAGTCCCTGCTCTCCTCGTTCAAAAACTTCAAATACGTCTCCAACGTGACCGGAGACTTTACCTTCGACAACAGAAACAACTACACCTTCTGCGTAAAAGTGAAAGACGCCGAAGGGACCGTCCGCATCCCGCAGACATTCTGCGCGAACGTCGAGATATTCAAAAACAGCGACTGGTTCCAGTGGATGGAGATCGAAGTCGAAATATCCCAGCCGAAGAGCGCCGGAGAACAGCCGCTCTTCCTGCTTTCCTGCCCCAAATTCCCGCGCTACCTACAGGCGGCGCAGGAAAACCTCTACGAGCAAATGAAAAAAGAGCTCGACGGCTGGCTCGTCGTGCAGGGACGCCCGACAGACCGCCCAGCAAAAGGCTAAAAAAAGAGAGTCCGGCGGGGGATGCGCTCCTCCGCCGGACCCAAACCAAAGAACACAACTGAATTATACCATACAGGAGGACAACATCTCATGACGAAAAAAGTATATATAGCCCACCCATTTCGCGGGAAAAAACCCTACACGGCCGAACAGATCCAGAAAAACACCCTGCGCGTCACCGGCATCTGCCGCGCCATATTCCGCGACATGACCGACGTCGTGCCCGTCAGCCCCGTACACGCCTTCGGCTTCGCCGACCCCTTCGAAGACGACCAGCACAAAGTGCTCGACTGCTGCGGCGAGCTGCTACACGCCTGCGATGAGATGTGGGTCTTCGGCGACTGGCTGTCGTCGATGGGCTGCATATTCGAAGTCGGGACCTTCTGCCGCCGCGACGAAGGCGGAATCGCCTTCTGCACCTTCGACGAAGAAACGAAGCGGATAAAAAAAGCAGCCGCCTTCGACCTCACCATAGATAAATCCGACGTGATCGCCTACATCCTCGGCCAGCGGCAGCGGGCCTTCGGGGGAGAAAGGGAAAAATGAGAAGAACAAACACACGCACAGGCACAGGGAAAAGGTACGTCTACAAGGGGCGCACGCTCTTCGTCCGCGAATACGAGACGGTCAACAGCACGGCGTGGGGAGTCTATTTCGTGGACAAAAAGGGCATCAAGCGCATGTACATGTCGCACACGGAGCCCGCGATAACGCTCGGCTACCAGTCTGAAGAAAACGCGCAGTACGCGCTCGACCAGTTCGCCGCGGCATACAACCTGCCGGAGGCAGATGACAGATGACCCGCGATTTTGAGAAGCAATACCCTCTGCCGTTTAGGGAGCATGTCTTTCAGGATAATAAAAATCTGACGATCTATGCAGGAAATGGGCATTACATTTTTTCGAGCCGCATCGAAAATAGGTTCGACGTGTTCAAGTATATGGTCGCCTGCGCCAACCTCATGCCGGAAGCGGTGGACCTCATAAAAAGCTTCGTCGTGCTCTGTAAAGATTATAAGCTGACAGCCTCTATAAAATGCAACGGCGAAGAAGTTGACGCGCCGCTGATCGATATATTTCAGAGGGGCTGCGAGGACTTCCTCGCCAAGCTGGGCGACGTGGCGGAATGAAAGCCCTGTCGCTCTTCTCTGGAATAGAATGTGTCGTTCATGCATAGGAAATATGACATGAAGCGCAGGAAGGAGGTGGTCTAAATGCCGCTGAGAGCACTTTCATTGTTCTCCGGCATTTGACCGGCGGGCTCGATTTGGCGGCCGAAGCCGCGGGGATAGAAATTGCTGCGCTGTGCGAGATAGAACCGTTCCCTGCGTCGATACTGCGCAAGCGGTTTCCGTCGGTACCGTTGATTAGCGACGTAAGAACGATCAACAAGGAGGTATTGCTTGCATTGATAAAAGATAAATATCAAGATGTTATTTTTAGATACGATGCTGGCGAATCTATACAACAAATCGCAAATAGCTACGGAATAACCCGGCAAGCAATGTGGAATATTCTCAAGCGCCGTGGCTGCCGATTCCGCCCTAAAATCAGATTTGGGCAATCAAATCATTTTTTCCGCGGAGGCCGCGTAGCAAGCGACAACGCTCAAAATCTGCTTGAAGAGGCAATAGAAAAAGGCCTTGTAAAACGTAGAGATGTTTGTGAGAAATGTGGTTGCACACAAAAATTTAAAGACGGCAGGAGCGGAATCCAAGCACATCATTGCGATTACAACAAACCGTATGACGTGATGTGGCTATGTCAGAAATGCCATCATGAGTGGCATAAAAACAATAAAGCGATACCAAAGATAGGAGGTGTTGCCAATGTCGAAGCCACAGAAAATAAATACGAACCAATCGATATTGTTTTCGGGGGCTTCCCTCGATGACCTTGCCAAGACTTATCTGTCGCAGGACGGAGAGCTGGGCTTGAGGGCGCGCGAAGCGGTCTATGGTTTGAAATGCTCCGAGTTATTACGGAAATTAGACCCCGTTTTGTACTTGCTGAGAACGTCCGTGGAGCAGTCAATCTCGCCCTCGATACCGTCCGAATGGGATTGGAGGAGCGGGGTTACCGCGTCTGGGCTCTCGTCGTTCCAGCTTCTGCGTTTGGAGCCCCTCACAGAAGAGAGCGCCTCTTCGTCGTCGGGATACGGAAAAGTATGGCCGACGCCTACGACTATGGACGTGTCGACGGACAAAATGAAAAGCACACAGGTGAAAGTCGGCTCGATGCACTCGGTGACTTTGTCCATGGCGGTGAAATTATGGCCGACGCCTGTGAAGAGCGACAACAACGGGGCTGCGAGCCTGGAATCTATGGAGAAGCGCCGAAAGAACCCACTGTCGAACAGTTTGCGGGACGCGGTCTCGGCGCAATGTGGGCCACGCCGACGTCCTGTGGAAACAACAACCGAGCCGGAGCGGGCCCCCACAGCGGAGACGGGCTCGCGACGCAGATAAAGCGGGAAGAAGCCTCGGGCGGGGTCCTCAACCCCGCCTGGGTAGAGCAGCTCATGGGTTTTCCCGAAGGCTGGACGGACCTCGACGTCGACGAGCCGCGTCCGTGGCGGGGCTGGCCCGCGCCGATGGGCATGGGAATGTGGGGCACCCCGAACGCGGCTCCCTGCGGCATGACGGCGAAGACGTCGGGGCGCCCGATCGAGAAGAGCACGCATCTCGAAACGCAGGTATATTGCGCGGGAACGGATCCATATGGCGCGCCTCGCGCCCAAGCCGGCCAATACCCCTACGAATTCCCGCGCACGGTGAAAGGCGGCAAACGCCGGGTCGAACGCCTGAAAGCCTTAGGCAACGCTGTAGTTCCACAACAGGCGTATCCGATATTTCGGGCGATAGCGGAAATGGACAGATTGTTAAAGGAAGGAGAACGACGTAAATGATTTTTATTGGAGATGCGTTTAGCACACTTCGCGGAATGCTGCCCAAGACCTTCCACTGCGTAGTCACATCGCCGCCCTACTACGGGCTGCGGGACTACGGCGTCGCGGGGCAGATAGGGCTCGAACCTGAGCCGCGGCTGTACGTGGAGCGCTTAGTCGAGATATTCCGTGAAGTGCGGCGCGTATTGCGAGACGATGGCACGCTTTGGCTCAACCTTGGCGACTCCTACTTCGGCAGCGGCAAGGGCGCGGCAAGCGCGCCGGAGAACGCGGCGCACTATAAGCAGGGCACGAACAAAGGCATGGTCGGTGCGGCGTCCACGCTGATAGCACCGACGGGGCCGGCGAAAAACCTGATGGGCATACCGTGGCGCGTGGCGTTCGCGTTGCAGGAAGACGGCTGGAACCTGCGGCAGGACATCATATGGGCGAAGCCCAACCCGATGCCGGAAAGCGTGACGGACCGCTGCACCAAGTCGCACGAGTACATCTTCCTCTTCTCGAAGAGCCCGAGATACTACTTCGATGCTGATGCGATACGCGAGCCGGCGCAGGAAACCACTGTAAAAAGATGCTCCCAATCCGGCAGTACGCGACCTCTTCCGAGATACGGCGGCAAAAAATACACAGCCTATCCGGAACAGTTCTTCCGCACAAAAAGCGGCACGGCATACGACATTCGCGACGGGCGGCGCAACAAGCGCGACGTCTGGACGGTGGCGACCGTGCCCTGCAAAGAGGCGCACTTCGCGACCTTCCCGCCGGAGTTGATACGCCCGTGCATAAGAGCGGGCGCGCCGATAGACGGCATCGTTTTAGACCCGTTCTTCGGGAGCGGCACTACCGGCGTCGTCTGTACGCAGGAGAACAGAAATTACATCGGGATAGAGCTCAACCGCGACTATGTACAAATAGCCAAGCGTCGCATAGAGGCGGTCGAACGCACAGGGATGCTGATGATATGAAGAGCTACATCGTGACCGAGAAGCAGCTCGACGAACTGAAAAAGCTGTATGAGAGGTGCAAGGAGCTACTGAGGGTGACGTTGGTGGATTGCTTTGATTTCGGCGAAGATGAGCACGAAACGGTGAAAGCCTCCGTGGACGCGCTCGCCGAGCCACTGCGAGAGTTGAAATTCCTTGTTGAAGACATTGAGCGGCAGGAGGCGGACTCCTGACCATGGAGCCTATCGCCGCACACAGGATAATGGGAGACTCGGCGTCGAGCGGTGAAGACGGCAGGATGTATGCGCACATCGAGCTGGGTCCGAGGCAAATACAAATCCTCGCCCTGTATGCGGGAGGGCTGACCCGACCAGAAATACAGAAAAAACTGAGGATAAGCGACAAGCAAATGGACATAGCGGAAGACAAGATAAGCGACTGCTTCAAAGAATACGATATGCGCGACTGCGCGCGAAAATGGAAAGAGGAGACAATGAAGAAATGAGGGACGCGATATGAAGGAAAAAGTGACCGAACAGACGAAAATAATCCCCGTTGGCCCGGATGAAAATCTTGACCAGGATGAGGATATCACCGTGTCTTCCACCGAGGAAGACGGCTGCATAAGCGACGGGCGCGGCGGCTTTTGGTTCTGCATTCTTGATAACGCCGTCATGCGCGATACGGGCATATCGTTCTGCGCCCGCGGCATCTACGCGCTGCTTGCGACCTATGTCGATACGAAAAACAGATCGTGGCGGCTGAAAATCGACACCATAGCCTCCGTCGCCAGCATCAGCCGCCGGCAGGTCCAATACGCACTGAAAGAGCTGTCTGCTCGCGGCTACATCGCAGTCACGCCGGTCTACGAAGGCGGCCGCAGGAAGGCGTCGCGCTACACACTCATCGGGCACGACGCGCCCGCCGCGCGTGAACAAGAGTTAAAAAAAGAAGCGGAAGAGCCGGATATAGAGCGCAATATATGCACCCACGAAAATATAGAGTGCAATATATGCACTCATAGGGGTGCATATATTGCGCAGCGTTTACCAGAACCCAATATACTAAAACCAAAAGATATACCCCCTATAGTCCCCCGTGATCCGGAGGAGAAAGAGGCGAAAGAGGACGGGAAAAAAGTTAAAAAAGCTTCTGGTTACACTCCGGAGTTCGAAGACTTCTGGAAGGCGTACCCGAACACGCGCTGCTCCAAACAAAAAGCCTTTCGGGCGTGGCAGGACTGCGTGTCCGGGAAGAAGCGCGCCTCGCCCGCCGCTCCGGAGGAACTGATCCGCGCGGCCAAAATCTACGCGCTGGAATGCGGCGAACAGTGCCGAGAACAGCGCTATATCCTCCACGCATCGACCTTCCTCGGCCCCGACGAACACTGGCGGGTCTACCTGCAGCCGAAGCAGAGCTGCGGCGCCGGCGCGGCTGGCATGAACATGACTTACCGCGAAGTGGATATTGACCGCTTCCGCAAGGAGAACGGTGAAATCGATGCAAGGGCATACGAACGGGCTCGGCGCGGGCTTGACTGAGACCCTCTCGCTCTTCGACCGCGTCATGAAGGCGCGCGAGTGGGCGGCGGAGAACGTCGTGGAATGCCTCGACGACTGCGACGAGGGCGCGCGCCTTGCGATATCCCCCTTCGGCGAGCGCATAGTCGTCCCCTGCCCGCTGCTCTCACGGGAATGCAGCCGCGGCAGGCGCTTTTTGGCGCAGGGCAGAGCCTTCGCGATAGCCAGCATCCCCGTGGAGATTCCGAAGCGCTTCCGCGACACCGTAGGTTTTGCGCGCGACACTGTAGCGCTCACGGGCGCGCGCCTCTGGAACGGACGGGGCTTCCTCTACCTCTACGGCGGCACCGGCGCGGGAAAATCCTTCGCCGCGGCGTGGCGCGTCTACCACGACCTGCAGCTGCAGATCGAAAAAGATTGGAGCACGCCGCGCAAATGGCCGGAGTCGGTGAAGCTGCGCGCCGGCTGGTACTCGGCTTTTTCCGTATGTCTCGAGCGCCAAAACCTCTACGCCGCCGAAGCCGCGCCGATGCTCATCCTCGACGACTTAGGCTGCGAGGCGCAAAGCCCGAGCAACAAAAGCATAATCAACGAGCTCGTCGCCGTGCGCTACAACGAAATGCGCCCGACGATAATCACCAGCAACCTCAACCTGCAGGAGCTCGAACACATCTACGGCGTGCGCCTCTACGAACGAGTGATCCAAAACGGCCGCACGATAGACTGCGGCGGCTACAACATGCGCCTCGAAGGCGATAGCGAAGAATAGGAAGTGACGTCATGGCGGGATCGCTGAGCGTTAAAAAAGTCATCTGGTTTCTGAAAATAGTACTATCTTTCGACGACGGGATAGCCATCCTGCTCGGCACTGCTCCTGTACCTGCGTCCGAAGAGATATACCATGCTATACGAGTCCCGCGGAACGACTGCGGTGTACGTATCGACGGCGGAAGAGGCATCTGCGCCGCCGAGGTGATCATTATGGCGATCGAGCCGTTTGAGGAAATCGTCGACGGGCTCGGCGGCTGGGCTCGGATACATGCATTAACGCAATCTTTCAGGGCTGAGAACCCCCGTATGTGGGAGAAACTTGTGCCCATCGTTTCGCTCATCCAGCCAGGCGGCAAAATACGCGACGGACTCGGGGGAATGAGCGCGATGCTTTCTCAGCGCTTCGGCGGGGTTGGAGAAAAAACGCTGCGGCGCTGGAAAAAAGAAATCATCCGCGCGCTGGCGATCCATCTGCTCACATGGGCTTATACGGACGGGTTCAGCCTGAATTACTATCCGCCCAAGAAATTAAATTAAAAATCGATGTCCGTACTATGTACCGTACTATATACCGCACTAAGGCCCCCACTATGGCCCTTGCTATGTCTCTGTCAAGAGGTAAAATAATATCATCGAGTTCTTGTCATTGAAGTTGGATATTACGAGGTCCCGCGCTGTTGTATGGCGGGGCCTCTTTTTATGGAGGGGTGTCCGTGGATTTAGATCGCAGGGTTGTCATCTGGGCGATGCACAGCGGGAAGCGCATGCGCGCCGGCAGCTCGCTCGCTAATATATCTCCCATCCCGCTGGGCGCGATCCCCATCGTAGACTGTCTCGAATGCGAAAAGCGAATAATGCTCAAGTGGATACAGAAGCGCCTCGACCGTAGGTGGAGCGTGGCGCGTATCCGTGAGGCGTGTGGCGGATGAACCAGACCGTACCGATACGCACGGAGCCGGAAATACACGCTTTTCTGCGCTGCCTGAAAGAATGGAATCGGAACTACTATATCGCAGCGCTCATCGGCATCAACTGGGGACTGCGCTGCAGCGACATCTTAGCTATGCAGGTGGGGGATGTCGCCGTTCATGGTTGCGGCCGGCGCGTGCACGTCATCGACCGTCTCGCGATTCGTGAAATCAAGACAGGCAAGACACGGCATATACTTGTGACGGATAAGATGCGCCGCGCGCTGCGTGAGCATATCCGCAAGATGAACGGATGGGTCGAAGAGACGCCTCTTGTGCTTTCACAGAAGAAGGACGGCGAGGGCAAAGCCAAGGCGTTGTCGCGTCAGCAGCTTTGGCATGTCATATCTGTCGCCGCCGCTATGGCGGGCATACCCGGCGAAATAGGTACACACTCGCTGCGTAAGACTTATGCTTATCAGGCTTGGCGGAACGGAACGCGCGTCGATGTAATCCAAAAAGAATTCGGGCATGTAAACTTGGAGACTACCCATCGATATGCCTGCATTCCTATCAAGGAGCAGGAAGATATCTACAGAAAAGTTAATTTTTAAATCGTCAGAAAATTCAATCCGAAATGCAAAATCTGTGGATATGTGGATAACTGCAAAAATCGCTTTAGCGTACTAAAATTTTGTGGATAACTCATTTTTCGCAGACCGATGAAGTGCGTCTGGTCTTTGCGATCACCGACTTTATCGGGCGGGCAAAAAATCTGACACAATAGTAGTTAAGTAAGATTTCAGAGATGGGGCGAAAAGAATCTGGGCTCAAAAAATCCACTCGTGGCAAGACCTTGCGCCGGGCGCGGGTCCTTCCCAGGGGCTTACCCCCGGGGGTGCGTCCCGTTGCGGGGATTTTGTCTTAAAGTTCAGGTTACCCCCCGTTTCGGTTTCGTAGCTTGTCGAAAAGGAGCGGTGTCCGAATGGAAGTTGTGTATTTAAACCCAAGTTCATTGTTACCATATGTAAACAATTCGCGGAAGCATCCGGAAAAACAGATACGGAAGCTTATGGCTTCCATTCAGGAATACGGATTTATTATTCCTGTATTTATTAACAGGGATAACGTCATAATAAAAGGCGAAGGCGCGACTATCGCCGCAACCCGGCTTAGGCTGGAATCGATCCCCTGCATATATATAGAAAATCTCACTGAAGCGCAGCAGAAAGCCTACGTGATAGCGGACAACCGGCTCGCGGAGGATTCGGAGTGGGATGAGGAGACGCTCGCGGCCGAAATGCTGCGCTTGCGGGATGACTTCGGCATTGACCTTTCTATCACCGGTTTTGAGAATCGGGAGATACTGACGCTGAATCTCGACAGTGCGGAGGGGAAGGCGCCGGAGGATGAGCTGCCGGAGATGGAGCCGTCTGCGGTCTCGCGTCCTGGTGATATGTGGCTGTTGGACGGACACCGCATCATATGCGGCGACTGCACCGACGCGGCAACGGTCGACCGGCTGCTCGGAGGTCGCAGACCACATCTTATGGTGACTGATCCGCCTTACGGCGTAGGGTACAATCCGACGTGGCGCGTCGAGGCGGGACGAAAGCCGAAACGCACAGGGAAAGTGCTGAACGACGACCGCGCGGATTGGCGCGAAGCATGGGAGCTTTTCCCCGGCGACGTTGCATATGTCTGGCATGGATCGCTCCATGGGCTGACGGTCGCCGCGAGCTTGAGTGCCTGCGGATTCGTCCTGCGCTCACAAATCGTATGGGTGAAGCCGCATCTTATTTTGTCTCGCGGCGACATCCACTGGCAGCATGAAGTATGCTGGTATGCCGTGCGCGAAGACGGGCTCCCTTGCCCCGAACTGCCCGGCTATTGTTCCGACGAATATGATGCCTGCTGGTACGCGGTACGCGAAGGCGAGATTTCACACTGGCAAGGGTCGCGAAAAATATCCAGCGTCTGGGAAATAGACTTCAACGGACAGGATGAGAATACGAAACACGGGACGCAGAAGCCGGTCGAATGTATGCGGCGTGCGATCCTAAACAATTCGAAGATAGATGAATTTGTATACGAGCCCTTTTCCGGTTCGGGAACGACGCTGATCGCGGCGCAGTCCTGCCGTAGAAGGTGCCTCGCGGTGGAGCTTGATCCCTCATATGTGGACATGGCAGTCAGGCGCTGGCAGCGCTTTACGTCTCGGTCGGCGACGCTTGACGGGGACGGCGGCAGTTTCGACAGAATCGGACGGGAGCGTCGTGAATAGCGATGTCGGCGGGGGGGGCAGTCTCTATTCGAAAAAGGTCATCGCCGATTTGCTGAATCTCTCGGAGCGGCGCGTCGAGCAGCTGGCGCAGAAGAAGATTATCCCAAAAGCGGAACGCGGAAAGTACGACCTCGGTCCGACGGTGAAGGCTTATGTAATGTATTTACAACAAAAGCTTTCCGGCGGTGGCGAGGTGATCGACGTCGCCGAATGCAAGGACCGTCTGCTGAAGGCGAGGGCGATGGAGCAGGAACAGAAGGCGCGCCTGCGCGAGTTGATGCGCCTCGAAAAAGAGGGCGAGATGATCGACCGCGCCGAGGTTACGGCGCAGTGGACCGCGCGTTGTGTGGAGATGAAGGCGGCGCTGCTCGCTATACCGGTGCAGGTCGGGTTTCGCTTTCCCGATCCCGATACGCGCATCGCAGTAGAAGAGGAGGTCGAAGCGGCTGTTTATGAAATCCTCGAAACGTACAGCCGAGGCGGTATCGGCGCGGTGGACGGCGGAGGAACTGCGGGCCCTTGCGCCGCCGAAGAAGATGGGCGTCAGCGAGTGGGCCGACAAAAACCGCATACTGACTAAGGAGTATTCGGAGCTCGCGGGGCCGTGGCGCACGTCGCGCACGCCGTACCTGCGGGAGCCGATGGATGCTTTCCGCGTACCCGGGATACTCAAAATATCGCTGGTGTTCGCGACGCAGCTTGGCAAGACGGAGTGCGAATACAACATGGCCGGCTACGCGATAGACCAGGACCAGGGCAGCATGCTTTATGTGTTGCCTACCGATCTGCTGGCGAAGTCGATAAGCAAGGGGCGTTTTCTCTCTTTCGTTCGCAGCTGCGACCCCCTGCGGGAACGGCTCGACGTTAAGCGCTCGGAGATACAGCAGCTTTATTTCCCCGGCATGGAGATCGCCTTCGTCGGCGCGAACAGCCCGTCACAGCTGGCCTCGCGCCCGATACGCTATGTTTTTTATGACGAGACGGATAAATTCCCTCTACGCGCCGGCGATGACGCGGACCCTTTCAAGTTGGCGGCGGAGCGCACGAAGACGTATTATCGGCGCAAGGAGGTGGAGGTCTCTTCACCTACTTATGACCGTGGGCATATCTGGCAGGCGTGGCTTTCGGCGGATGTGCGCAAGCGTTATTTCGTGCCCTGCCCCGTATGCGGCGAACTTTTCGTGATGAGGCTGAAACACATCCACTGGCCGGAGGAGTTGAACGAACTGACTCCGCAGGCGCGGAGAAGGCGCGTCGTGGAGTCGGCTTGGATCGAATGTCCGGGCTGCCGCTCGAAAATATACGACAAATACAAGCAGGCGATGCTTCGCGCCGGCATGTGGCTGCCGGTGGAATACGACAAAGACGCCGACGACTGGGTTCGCACGAAGCGCGCGCCGACGCGCCCGCGGCACGTAGCCTACAACCTTTCGACTATCTACTCGCCGTGGAAGCGTTTCGGTGACGTCGCAGGGGAGTTTCTTGATTCGAAGGATCACCCCGAAAAGCTGATGAACTTCGTCAACGGCTGGCTCGGCGAGCCGTGGGTGAATCAGGCTGCACGAATGCGCTCGGATGTGGTTCTCGAACATATGCTTTGCTATGAACGTGGAACTGTGCCAAAGGACGCCATGATGCTGACCGCGGCGGTGGACGTGCAAAAGGATCACTTCTGGTGGAGTGTACACGCATGGGGTGAAGGGATGACAAGTTGGCTGGTCGATTACGGAGGCGGTCCAGGCGTGTGCGAAACATGGACGGATGTAGAGAGGGCGTTGGAACGCGAGTATCCGCAAGAGGCGAGCGGCGAAGTCTTCCGTGTCTTCTTCGCGCTGATAGACTCCGGCTACAGGACTGAGGAAGTCTATGACTTCTGCCTTGAACATCCAGGGCTGACGGCGCCCAGTAAGGGACTCGATGAAACAACGGCGAAAGGTATACCTTACCGCATCGGAATCATAGACAAGATGCGCTATACGGACCTGAAATTAATACTCTTGGACACCGAATACTATAAGGATTTTATTTACGGCAGGCTGAACCGTCCGGCGGGGGAGCGCGGAAGCTTCAGCGTTTTCGACGGCTGCCCGAAGCAGTATGCGGATCAGCTCTGCTCGGAGCATAAGGTTACGGAGTATGACCGCAAGGGGCGTGCAAAGGAAACGTACAAGCCGGTTATGAGCGGTATTGCGAACCACCTGCTCGACTGTGCCGTGGGAAATTTCGCCGCCGCGGAGATAGCAGGCGCAAGAACGCTGCGCGCCGACGACGGCGAGGAAGAATAGAAAGGAGGGCTGCTGGTGAGGAGCCTCGAAGAAATACAGGAAGAGCTCGACGCAGTGCGATCTGCAATGCTTGCAATCGCCGGGGGTGCGCAGAGCTACACGATAGGCTCACGATCTGTGACAAAAGCCGACCTCGCGCAACTTCGCGCGTGGCGCGCCGAGCTCGAAGCGGAACTCGGCGACGCGGAGGGCGGCGGCGTGAGGGTTACGGGGTGGCTGGGGCGATGAACGAAAACGGGCTGACCTTTCTTGATAGGTTAATCGGATGGTTCTCGCCGAGGCTTGGAATCATGCGCGCCGCCTATCGAACGGAACTGCGGAATTACGATGCCGCCCGCGTCGATCCGAGCGGTGGGAACTGGTTCCCCGCCAATGCCACTCCGGAGATGACGGACGCGCCGAGCCGTGATTTGATTCGCGCGAGGATGCGTGACCTGGAACGGAACGGTGATGTTACGGAGGGTGTGATAGACGCGTTCCTGCGCAACGTAGTCGGCAACGGCTTCGTGCTGGAGGCGCAGGCGGTGAGCGTACGCGGGAAGATGCTGGACGCGGTGAACGACCGTATCGAGGAGCTATGGCACGACTGGTCGAAGCCAGAGAACTGCGACATCACCGGTGACTGCTCTTTCGGCGAGCTGCTTGAAATGATCGTGCGGCGTTGGGAGG
Source organism: Synergistes jonesii (assembly GCF_000712295.1). Classification (NCBI taxonomy): domain Bacteria; kingdom Thermotogati; phylum Synergistota; class Synergistia; order Synergistales; family Synergistaceae; genus Synergistes; species Synergistes jonesii. The sequence goes on from NZ_JMKI01000006.1 coordinate 162,887, forward strand.
TCGACGGGGAGGTATTCATCCTGCGCGTCGTCGATCCCGACGGCGACGGCGTGCTGCCGCTGAAGCTGCAGTTGCTTGAACCGGACATGCTTGCGGGCGATATTTTTCAGTACGGGAATCGCTATGTTTTCGGCGGCATTGAAGTCGACGAACATATGAAGGCGGTCGCCTACCATTTCCGTCCGGACCCGATGCCGTATCTGCGCGACCAGCGCGTCGTGCGCTACCCCCGCGAATATGTGGCCCATATCCGCTCGAAAAAGCGACCGCAGCAACTGCGCGGGATGCCGGATATGGCCGTATCGTCGGAACGCATCCGCAATGTGCAGGAGTACATCACCAATGAGCTGGAGGCGGCAAGGACGGCGTCATGCCTAACCGGAGTCGTCACCCGCGAGAAGGGCGGCGCTGGGATGGGCATAGGGAATCCGCGCGGGGGGCGCGGCGGCGACGCGGCGGCGCGTGTCGAGATGATCCAGCGCGGGCTATTCAACTATCTGCGTCCGGACGAGGACGTCAAATTCCCGGCACCGGGGCGCCCCAATTCGCTCGCTTCGGGCTTCGTCGCGTTCCTGCTGCGGATGATCGGGATGAGCCGCGGGCTTTCTTACGAGACCGTTTCCCGCGACATGTCGCAGACGAACTATTCGTCGCATCGGGGCGGACAGCTGGAAGACCGAAAAACGTATGTGCGCAAACAGCAGAAACTGATTACGGATTTTTGCGATCGCTGCTATGAATGGTTTTTGGAAGCGGCGGTGCTTTCCGGCAAGCTGTCGCTGCCGGGCTTTTTCGAGGATGCGGCGCTGCGCCGGCGGATGTCGGGACATCGTTGGAGCACGCCCGGATGGAAGTGGGTGGACCCGCTGAAGGAGGCGTCCGGCATCGAGAAGCAGCTGCTTCTCGGGCTGACGACCCTTTCAGAGGTCTGCGGTGAACAGGGGAAGGACTGGTATGAAGTCCTGAAACAGCGCAAGGAGGAGACGGACGCGGCGCGCGAACTCGGTATTGAGCTGCCGTGGTTTTCTTCGCAGTCGACGACATCCGCCGACGAATATGACGCGCTGGCGAAGGAGGACGACGTCCCCCCCGTAAAAAAGAAGGAGGAGGGAGCCAAGGGTGAAGAAGAAGATGGGGACGAATAAGCCTTGCATCACGCGCGAGGAATTTTTCCGCCCCGAATATGAGCATAGGCGCGAAACCGGAATAATTTCCGCGCCCGACGATGAGTCCCGCTCTGTCGAGCTGTCCTTTTCGTCGGATTCTCCTATCCGTCGGAGGGACTGGTGGAATGAGGAATGGTACGACGAAATCCTCGACCACAGCGCCGGGGCGGTGAACATAACGCGCCTTGCGGAGATCGGCGTCGGGCTATACAACCACGATGCGAAGATGCCGATAGGCAGACTTGAAAACGTAAGTATCGGCGACGACCATAAGGGGCACTGCCGTCTCGTTTTCGACGACGATGAGCAAAGCGACGCTATTTTCCGAAAGGTCAAAAGCGGCACACTGAAAGGAGTTTCTGTCGGCTATCGTGTCTATGAATGGGAAAAAGTCCGCTCTGGGGAGAAATCGAAGGACGGCATCACAGGACCTGCGGTAATCGCGCGCCAGTGGGAGCCGTATGAGATCAGTATAGTCAGTTGCCCCGCCGATCCGACGGTCGGAGTCGGAAGGGCGCTGGATATAAAAGATGAAAGGGGAGTATCGAAATTGAGTTTTCGTGAAATGGTGATGGCGGCTTTTCGCGAGCTGCACGAAAGAAAGATAGAGAGGGCGGTTTTCGAAAAGAAAATCCGTGAAATCCTCGCAGGGCTGGAACCGGAGGAGAGCGAAGAGGCGCTCCGCTATGTGGGCGATATGCGCGCGGCGGCCGGATTGAGCGAGCAGGAACCGACGCCTGCTCCGCAGTCGAACGTGAATGAAGGGGCCAGGGCGATAGAAGCTGAGAGGGCGCGTGCCGCCGATATTTCGGCGCTATGCGCCAAGTATGGGATTTCGCCCGAACAGACGCAGCGCTATATTGCAGAAGGAAATAGCGTCGACGCGGTGGGGCGCGCGATTCTCGAGTCCCAGCGCCGCGAGGCGCCTGGGCTGAACGTCGGTCCGACGGTGACGGTCGGTGCGGAGGAACGTCAGAAGTTCCGCGCTGCCGTGGTCGACGGACTGCGTATGAGGCTCGGGCACACTATCGCCGCGCCGGTGGAGGGCGCCGAATCGTTCCGCGGCATCCGCCTGCTGGACCTCGCGCGAGAGGTGTGCTCGCGTAGCGGCGAGCGCGTCAGCTACGCCGACGACGGAAAGGAGATCGCAAAGCGAGCGTTCTCGACAAGCGATTTTCCTGCGATTATGAGCGACCTCGCCAATGTGACGCTCATGTCGGCCTACACCGAAGCAGATGCGACATGGCGCTCGTGGTGTCAGATAGGATCGGCGAGCGACTTCAAGGCGCAGCATCAGATCCGCATAGGTGAAATGCCGATGCTTGAGCCGGTGCTCGAAGGCGGCGAATACAAGATGGCCGATCTGTCTGAAACGAAGGATTCCTTCGCGATAGGCACGTATGGGAAGAAATTCGCGCTGACGAGGCAGGCGATAATCAACGACGACCTCGACGCGTTCGCGCGCATCCCGCAGCTTTTCGGCGCGGCATCCGCCCGCACGATCAACGCGGCAGTATATGCACTGCTTACTGCGAATGCAGCGATAGCAGAGGACAACAAAGCGCTGTTCCACGCCGATCACGGCAACCTTGCGGCGAGCGGCTCGGCGCTAAGCATAGAATCTCTTTCCGCCGCGCGCGTTGCGATGCGCCGCCAGGGCGGACTGCGCAAGGGCAGAGACAAGGTGGCGCTGAACATCGCGCCGGCCTATCTGATCATACCGCCCGAACTCGAAACTCTCGCGCGCCAGCTGATTTACAGTGATACGGATATCTCCGCGCAGAACCCTGCGGTTATCAACCCGTTCAAGGGCGCGCTGACTCCGATCATCGACGCCTGCCTATCGGGCGGAGCCTGGTATCTGGCGGCTGGGAAGAATTCTGTCGACACGATCAAGGTCGCCTTCCTGAACGGTGTGAATTCGCCGACGCTGGAGAGCCGACTCGGCTGGGAAATCGACGGGCTCGAATATAAAGTCCGTCTCGACTTCGGTGTATGGAACTATGAATACCGCGGTCTCTACAAGAACGCGGGAATATAAGCGAGGGGTGATATAAGATGGCAAGACAGGCTATGCCGGTGCAGTCCGGTAAGGTAATAGACTACGCAAATGCGGGAGCGGGCGTGATAAAGGTCGGCGACGTGGTGCCGCTCGTTAGCCTCTGCGGAGTCGCGGAAGTCGACATCGCAGTCGGCGAAGAAGGCGCCGTAGCGCTTTACGGCGTTTGGGAGGTGGCCGCGGAGACGGGGACGGCGTTCGCGGTCGGCGATAAGCTCTATTGGAATGCGACTGATAAAAAGGCGACCAAGACTTCGGCGGGCAACGTGTATCTTGGAATCGCTACGGCTCCCAAGGCTTCGGCGGGTGCGGTCGCACGCGTCAGAATAGGATGCTGAGGGAGCAGATAGCGTCCGACATCAAGGCGGTATTTCTGAATCTTCACGAGATGGCCGACACGGTAACATTCGGGGGGTTGCCTGTACAGGCGATAAAGGATGAGATTCCGGCGCAGGAATCAAAAATCGGAGAGGGCGCCAACGAACGCGCCCTCTCTATCTTTTGCGCCGAAGCCGACATCCAGATTCTACCGAAGAACGGCAGTTCTGTGGAGGTGGACGGCGAGCCGTGGCGAGTGGGCTTCGTGCGACGCGACGCTGGGATAGTGAATATCAAGCTTTACGATACACGTGTGAACCCCGACGCGCTGACGGAGGCGGTCTCTGTTTTGCGGCCCGTCGCGGGTGAGCGGAATGAGATCGGCGGCGAAGACGAAGAAAGCCTGTCCCCCGTAACCGCACTCTGGGCTATAGTCAGAGCCGTCTCTTCGCAGGACAGGACGATCGCCATGCAGGGCGCGGAACTTCGCACCCATGAGGCGCGCCTACAGATACCGGACGACGCTGGAGAGGAGGCGCTACCAGTGCAGTATGGAGATATTCTCGAATGGCGTGGAACGCGGCTCGTTGTGAAAGGGCTGCGTCCGGACTGGCGAGCACGCCTGCTGATCGCGGATTGCGTGTATATCAATGCTTAAGACTATAGCCATAGATGGCGAGCGGGAGGCGCTTGACGAACTTCGCAAAGCCGCGGCCGGAAAATTTAGAAAGGCCGTAGAGTCCGCGATCGACGACTCCGTGGGGATAATTGCGGAGGAGGCGCGTCGACTTGTACCAGTGCGCACCGGACGCCTGAAACGGTCGATAAAAACGAAACGCAGAAAAAACAGCCTTACCGCCGACATCTATTGTGACTATCCACAGCCGCAGGACCCCAAAAAGATACGAAAAGGGAAAAAAGAATATTACGCTTTTAGCGTCGAGTTCGGCAGCAGGCGGCGCAATATAAAAGCCCAACCTTTCCTTTTCCCCGCCGTGGGCAACACGCAAAAGGAAGTCGACGAACGCATGATGAAGGTATTGGAGGAGGCGATGCCGTGAGTGAATATCTGCGACAAGACGAGATTTACTCCGCCCTCTCCGCCAGCGCCGCCCTGACGGCGGTCGTGACGGGGATATTCGAAACGCCGCCCTCGAAGCAGAAACCGCCGTACATCGTGCTCGGCGACGCAAGAGAATCAAGCGGCGAACGCATGAATGGGCAGCAGAGCGAAATAACGCTCACGCTGCATATTTGGAGCGCCAAGTGGAAGACAAAAAAGGAGTGCTACCGCATCCGCAACCTCATCCTCCGCGCACTGCCGGACTGGGTGCAGCTGGACGGCTTCAGCGCCGAGCTCGATGACGAAGAGGAAAGCGAGAAGAGGACGCACGGGGAACTTGACATCAGATATTACGACAGGAGGTAGTACGTTATGAGCGATAGGCTGACAAAGAACGCGCAAATACTTATCTCGGCGACTGCGGAAGGCATACCGAAAGAACTGGATGTGCTGACGAAGTTTACTTTCGACGAAAGTAAAAAGGAAATCCAGACGACGAAGCTAAACAGCAAAAACCACACATACGAGACGGGCATAGCCGATGCAAAGGGCTCTTTCGAAATGACGACGGACCCCGACAGCGAATCGGGCGAAATCTTAGAAGCGGCCCACGCAAATGATTCGGTGGTGTACCTCATCATCCGTCCCGAGGGCACGGGGGCTTCTAAGGAACAGATAAAAATCCCTGCGAAGGTGTCGTCTCACAGCACGGATTATGCGCTCGACGACATGATAAAGGTTTCCTGTAACTTCGTTGCAGTCGGCGCAGTCGACCGCACGGCGCAGCCTGCGGGATAAGGGGTGCGCAAAATGATAACCGTAAAATTCAACGGCGTCGAGTATGAGATCGAATACGGGCATAACGCCGTTTGTGCGATCGAGGATGCGCTCGGCGTGGAAAACATTATGACGGTGCTCAAAGGGGCTTTCAATGGGAAATCTTCTTTCCGTGTAATGCGCGCCGTAATTTGGGCCGGCATGCTCGGCAAGAGGAGGTCTATTACCCTTGAGGATGTGGGCGACATCATGGACTCAGATAAGAACTCTTTCGAGGTCGCACAGGATGCCTTCGCCGAGCTCTATAAATCGGTGATGGCAACGCTGTCCGTAGCAAAAACAGACAAAACAGACACAAAAAACTGACGACGGACTGCTGGAATACACCCCGGCAGTCCATACTTTTGCAGGCGCTCGGTCCCCTTGGGTTGCGCCACGAGGACCTCTGGCACATCACAAGGGGCGAGCTCCACGATATGATCATCGCCAACAATTACCGGCGTTATCTTGAACTTGAAGATAAGGCGCTCTCCGCCATATTTACGGGGCTGGCCTTCAACGGCGACGCCGAAGAGATATATGCCCTTTTAGGCAGCTGGGCAGGCAATACCGTTATGAATAACGCACAAAAAGCAAAGTTTATAAAAGATTTGGCCCGCGCGGCGAAGGAGGCGAAACGAAATGGCGCGAACCCGTAAGCTGAACTATAAATTCGGTGTCGATATCAGCGAAGCCGAGCGCAAGCTGAAAGAGATGTCCAACAAAATAGAGACCGTCGGCAAGAGGATGAAGAGCTTCGGCGAGAGCACGAGCAAACTCGCGGCTCCATTTGTGGGGCTCGGCGTGATCTCCGCGAAAGCCGCCCTTGACTACGACAAGGCCGTGGACAGTATTGTCATCGGCACCGGCGCGGTCGGCGAAAAGATGGAGGGGCTCGAAGCTTCCTTCAAAAAAATAGCCGCGAAGGTCCCGCAGGATATGGCGCAGAGCAGCCAAGCCGTAGCCGATCTGAATACACGGCTTGGGCTTACGGGAGAAGACCTTGAATCTCTTTCCATCACGATGCTCGACGCCTCGCGCATGCTCGGCGAAGACCTCGGCGGCATGATCGCGCAGTCGACGAAAGCGATGAACGACTGGGGCGTATCCGCGAAGGACTCCGCCGGTTTCATGGACATGCTTTTTGTTGCCTCGCAGGAAACGGGAATATCCATCTCTTCGCTCTCCGAACAGCTATACAAGTTCGGCTCGCCGCTGCGCCAGATGGGCTTTGATGTGGAGACGGTCACCGCCATGCTCGGCAGCTTTGAAAAGGCCGGCGTGAATACCGAGTTAGTGATGGGCTCCATGCGCATCGCTCTGGGGAAGATGGCGAAAGCCGGAATAAAAGACCTCCCGGAGGCGCTCCGCGCTTCGATCGCCGCGATAAAAAACGCTAAGACCAGCGGCGAAGCCGCCACGATCGCGCTGAAGGTATTCGGTGCTAAAGCCGGCCCCGACATGGCTGCCGCAATTCGCGAGGGACGGCTTGAGGTCGACGAACTCGTGACATCCCTTGGTAAATCGGAGGGCGCTATCAACAGGACTGCGGAAGCGACGGACGGCTTTACGGAGCAGATGGGGCGTATGAAGAATCAGGTCGCCCTTTCTCTGGAACCGCTCGGCACAAAGATTGTGAAGATCGCAGAGGACTATATGCCCTCTTTGCTTGAAAAACTGGAAAATTTCAGCGCCGATTGCGACGAAAGCACAATAAAAATAATTGCCCTCACCGCAGGATTAGGCGCCGGGAGTTTTGTCCTCGGACATTATACTATCGCTTTGGCGGGATTGGTGACGAACATCGGCAAACTCCGCATAGCGCTGACTGCATTTTTTAAAGCGCACCCTATGGGTCTTGCCGCGCTGGCGGCGGCCGGAGCCGGATACATCACTTATAAAAACATCTCAGCGAAGATGGAGAAAATAGAGACCGAAGATATGATGCGCTCCGCGCTGGGGGACAGGGCCCCCAGAATGCCCGCAAAACGCGACGCGAAGAGTATGAATGAGTACAGCCGGCGGCTGAAGAAGGAGTATTCAGAATACCTCGCCGAATTGCAAAAAATATCTGACGAAGAGGCGAAGCGGTATGCCTCAAAAACAGTCACCGCTGCCGGCATCCAAAAACCAAAAAAGCCGATACCACCAGACGACGACGTAAACAATTTTGGCATAGAGGGAACGGGCAAGAAAAACACCGGCCCCAGCGCCGCCGAGAGGCTTGTGATGAATATCCAGGATCGCATTAAATATCTTGGCGAAGACGGAAAATCCTTTCTCGGCGTGCTCGATGCGTGGCAGGCGAAGTTAAAACCGCTCTCCGCGGACTGGAAAGCGATAGAAGACCTCAAACTCGACATTCGCTCCGACTCTGCGCGTAAAGCGGGCGAAGAGGTTGCCGCCCTTATAGAGCGCATGGAAAAACAAAAAGAGATGCAGGCTGAGATTGACGCTGCCGTGAAAGAAGGCGAGGCTAAGTTCTACGCCGACCTCCAATGGGAAAACAGCATGGGGCTGCTCGGCGACGAAGAATACCTCGGACTGCTAAAAGACCGTTTCGCAGCGTTGAGCGGCGAGATGGAGAAGCTTGGGCTCGATATCTCCAACGTGGCCAATTGGAGCGACGATATGAAGCAAGCCTTCTCTGACATACAGACGAAGGGCGGCGAGATCGCCGGCGCAGCGATAGACACTTTCCGCAAAAAAATGGAATCCGGCACGATCACCAACGCGCAGTATCTCTCCATGCTGGAAGCGCTGAAACAAAAATTTGCGGAGTATCCCGCGGTGGTAAAACAGTGTCAGGATGCGATCGACGCCTTCAATCTTGCGAAACTCTCCGCATTGCCGTCACTCGGCAGCCAGGTAAAAGCGAGCTGGGAGGACGCCCAGCAGAGCATCGCGCGTGCCCCCAGCATGATAGGCGACGCCTTTACGAGCGCCGTCGTCGGTACTAAGAGCCTCAGCGAAGCGATGCTGGATTTGTTGCAGGACATCGGGGCAGTAATCGCCAAAGCACTGATAATGAAAGCAATATTTGGCGTACTAAATATTGCTTCCTCTACTTCTACTGTATCAGATTGGCATGATGCAGGAAATGCGATAAGGGTACCTACTAAGCACTCCGGCGGCGTGGTCGGCGCGGGCGGCGCTACGGCGCTGGTAAGCCCGTCCGTGTTTATTGGTGCGCCGCGCATGCACGGCGGCGGTATTTCAGGACTTCGCTCCGACGAAGTGCCGGCGATCCTGCAGCGGGGGGAAGTCGTACTGCCGAAGGGCAGTACGGCCGCAGAAGCTATGTCTCGTGGACTGTTTGGGCTGCTGGGGCTGAAATTCCACTCCGGCGGCGTGGTCGGCGCGGGCGGCACTCCGGCGCTGGTAAGCCCGTCCGTGTTTGTCGGTGCGCCGCGCATGCACGGCGGCGGTATTTCAGGACTTCGCTCCGACGAAGTGCCGGCGATCCTGCAGCGGGGGGAAGTCGTACTGCCGAAGGGCAGTACGGCCGCAGAAGCTATGTCTCGTGGACTGTTTGGGCTGCTGGGGCTGAAATTCCACTCCGGCGGCGTGGTCGGCGCGGGCGGCACTCCGGCGCTGGTAAGCCCGTCCGTGTTTGTCGGTGCGCCGCGCATGCACAGCGGCGGTATAGCAGGCTTGCGCTCCGACGAAGTGCCGGCGATCCTGCCGCGAGGGGGAGTCATGCTGCCGAAGGGCGACGCGGGCGCCGCGCGCGCTTCTGAAAATCGCGGCGGAGACAGCTACTATCTCACGATCCAAGCCGTAGACGCGCAGAGCTTTGTAAAAATGCTCCAGAACAATAAGGGCGTACTCGAAAGCTTAATCGTGAACGGCATCCAGCGCGGCGGCCCGCTGCGTATGGCGATCAAAGGGGCGATGTGATATGCCAACTCCCGTATTCACTTGGATTCCGGATTTCGCGTGGCGGTCGCAATTCCGCCGCCGCGTGAACATCACCACTTTCGAGAGCGGCAAGGAGCAGCGCAGCGACCGCGGATCGGCTCCGCGCGAGTGGACCCTGTCGTTCACCGACAGCGGCGGCGTGCTCGCCGAGATCGAAGCGTTTTGGAACGCTCGAAAGGGCCCGGTGGAATCTTTTCTATGGACGCCGCCCGGCGAGCTGTCGGCGATAACGGTGCGCTTTAAGGACGACACGCTGAAATCAGAGCGTTCCGGCTCGAAATACGGCAGAATAGAGCTCACTTTGAGGGAAATACTATGACAAGCGATTATAAAACGGCGGCCCAGTCCGAGACGGTGAGTCCGATATATCTTCTCCGCGTCCTCGACATCCCGCCGCTCGATCCAGCCACACACGACGTCGACTGTCTCTATATCACCGACGCGGGAGAAAATGTCATGTGGTTCGATGAAAATGGACAGCCGCAGACGTATTACGCCTGCGGCATGAGCGTCGACGAGGTGGAGCGAAGCAAGGAGCAGACCACCGACCAGTGCCACATCTCTATCGACAACGTGAGCAACGAGCTCACCGCGCTGGCGCAGCACTACAAGCTCAACGGCGTGCGCTGTGAACTTTACAACGCTTTCAAGGATACACTCGACAGCGAGAGCGGCGCGACGCTGAAATTCAGCGGCAAGATACGCAACATCACCGTCGGGCAGACGCAGGTCGACGCCGTCATTTCGCAAGGCTTCGACGGCATGGACAAGGTGCCGCGCCGCATCTGCTGGACGTCTATGTTCCCCTATATTCCCAGCGCGAAGAATCCACGTGAGCTTTCACGAAAATGAGCGGGCTGAACGATCTTATCGGACTGCCGTGGGGCTTCGGCCCCGGGCAGACCGACTGCCTGCGGCTGGCGATTGCGGCGCAGGAGATATACGGGCGCGTTATCCCGCTTGTGTGGGACTACACGCCGGAGAACTACGAGGCGCGGACACATGACATCCGGCGCGAGCTTGAAAGGATATCCTGCGAAATAGCCGCTCCCGAACAGGGGGCGGCTGTTCTATTCGACTTCGCGCCGGTGTTTCACATAGGGACGTTCGTAAGTCAGACGCACTTTCTTCACATCCCTCGCGGCGGCACCAGCCGCCTCACGCGGTGGAGCGCGCCATATCAAAAGAGAACTGTCGGTATATACAGGATAATGGAGGTGCCACCATGGTAACAGTAGCAGCAGGCGCGCTTTTGGGGTGGGCTTTTTCCGGTACGTTGACATCCATTTTTACCGGTATGACTGTATGGGGCGCGGTAATGTTCGGCGCGTCACTCGGCAGCCTTGTAGGAGGCTTTATTGCTCAAAGGAATATTAGCGATTACGACAATTCTCCTACATATAGTTTCGGCCCCATAAGCAACACGATGTCGCAGCTCGTGCCGATCCCCGTAATTTACGGCCGGTGCCGTGTTGCGGGCAATATCATCTATCAGGCGTTCGCCGACGACAAAAAAGAAGAGCAGGACCTATATATCCTTGTTGGCGAAGGCCCGGTGACGGCAATAAATGATGTGATGGCCAATGATCAATATCCAGCGAATCTCGACGGCTGTTCGGTGACGACCTACCTCAATACCACGGCGGCGACGCATGACGGGCGCGATCCGTCCGGCGTGCGTCCCTATCCCGACGATGTGGCGCTCATCTGTCTGACGCTCAAGGCGCAGGAGAAACTGAACGGTACTCCGACGGTGACGAGCATCGTAGACGGCGTAAAAGTCTGGACGCCCTCCGGTTTCACATGGAGCCGCAACCCCATATGGATAATCCTCGACATCCTCTGCCATCCGCGCTACGGGCTCGGCTATGGCACAGTGACGAACGGTGTATACCAACACCCAGATTGGGACAAGATAGATTACGCCTGCGCCGTTGCGGCGGCGGCATACTGCGACGGCGTCGTCTCTTATGGCAGGCGCTTCCAGCTCGACTTCACTCTCGATACACAGCGTCCCATCCGCGACGTTCTCGCCGACTTCCTCGCCACGTGCCGCGGCTATCTTGTCGAGACCGATAAACTGCAGATTTGCATCGACGCGCCGGTATCCATCTACAGCCGCGAAATCACTCCGGACAATATCACCGAAGATAGTTTCACTTTTTGGCAGTCAGCCGATGAAGACGTATGCAATCGCATCACCATTGACTGGATAGACCCCGACAACAGCTACGAGCGAGTGACCGACGTCTTCCAAGATTCGGTCGACATCGCCGACCGCGGCGTGGTAGAAAAATCGATATCCCTGCTGCCCGTGACGCGCTCCGGGCAGGTGGGACATATGGGCTACTACCTGCTCAAGACGTCTCTGCTTGTGAGAAATTTCTGCTCGTTCGGAGTGGGGTTGAAAGACTGCGACATCCAGCCTGGTGAAGTGTTGTTGGTGACGTTCGAGGAATTCACCGGATGGAACAAAAAGCCGTTCCGCGTCGTCTCCGTGAGAGACGGGGGGCAGGACATTATGGTTGTGACCTGCTCGGAATATATCGCCGACGTGTACGACGACTCTGTGCTGGATATCACGCACCACATCGACACCAGCCTCACTATGAACTACAAGCCGAACGACGTGACGGAGCTGACGATAACGGAGCAGCTGGAGACCATGCAGGACGGCGGCTACAACCTCATTGCCAAGATCACATGGACGCCGCCGGCGAGCTACGACCACCTCGAACTCTGGTACCGCTACAGCTCCGAGGTAAGCTGGAAGCCTGCGGGCACGCTGCCGCGAGGCTCCGAAGAATACTATCTGCCCTGCACTGAAAAAATAGGCGACACGCTATACGTGAAGATATACGTCGTTTCGCGCCTCGGCGTACGCAGCGACGGACAAACCATAAGCAAAATACTGCGCGGCGACCTCACGCCGCCGGCTCCGCCGACGAACCTGCAGGGGACGGGCGGCTTCCGCATGGCGACGCTCACATGGACGGACCCCGGCGACGGCGACCTCGACCATATCGACATTTATCGCTCATTGGCATCCGATGCCGCCGAGATGACGAAAATAGGCTCGGCTCCACGTTTCGCACAGGAGTACATAGACAGCAATTTAGGCGTGCTGCAGACGGCGTGGTATAGACTCAAAGCAGTCGACGTGGCTGGAAACCAGAGCGTGTATTCCGCCGTCGTTTCCGCGACCAGCGAGGCGCTGAGCCCCTCCGACCTTCCCGACGGCACAATCCAGGAGTCGCACCTTGCGGCGGCGTTGCAGGCGGAGATAGCGAAAATCCCCGACATCGAGGTAGACATATCGGAGATAGTAGACGACGTGGCGGCGCGCGAGGCGCAGATACGCAGCGACGTCGAGACAATAAAAGAGGGCTTGCAGGACGACATCGCGCTCGTAGACCAGAAAGTCGACGCCACGGCGCAGAACCTGAGCGACCTCTCAGATGCAACGGATACAGCCGTGTCCCGTCTGTCGGGCGACATCAGCGCGGCGGCGCAGCAGGCGGCCGCGAACGTCGAAGCGGCGAAGACGCTGCTGCGCGGCGAGTCTAAGAACCTCACAGACGAAATGATGGAACAGCTCGACGCGCTATCCGAAGCCGTGATAGGAACGCTCAGCATGGTCAAAGACGTGGGCGACCGGCTCTCCGACGCCGGCGTATACGTAGACCCGGACAGCCGCGAAGTTCGCATCTACGGGCTCGACGTGCTGCGGCGCGAAACAGACCTGCGCATATCCAACGCCGAAATAATGCTCGACGCGCAGGCCGCGAAAATATCGCAAAAAGTCACCCTCGCGCAGGTAGACGAGCGCATCGCCGGCATGGCGTTCGACAACGTCGGACAACTGCTGCTTGAAGGCGTCAACGCGCGCATAGACGACGTATCGCAGGAATTAGACGCGCAAAAAGTCGAGCTCAGAAGCAAAGCGTCGAGCGTGATCGTACAGGAACACACCGCGCGCATTGCGCAGGCGGAAGCCGACCTGCAGGGACTCGACGCGGCCATAGCGCTCAAAGCCTCCCTCGTAGAACTCGACCTTGCCGTGGCGCGCATAGAAGCGGCCGAACTGAAAATAGACGCGCAGAACGGCACCATAAGCGGCTACGTCGGGCAGTACGCGGAAGACTTCGACGCGCTCGCGGAAGGCGTAATACAGAACGCCTCCAACCAATTCGAGAGCGACAAAGCGAACAGACAGGCTATCGCCTACGCCAAACAGGAACTCATCGGGCGGCTCAACATAGTCGACGGGCGGCTCGAAGCCGAAGCGGCGTCGAGACTGATACTCGAAGCGCAGATAAAAAACGCCGCCGCCTCGCTCATCTCCGAAAAAGAACTGCGGGCGCGGGAGGACGAAGCCATCGCCACGCTCGTAGACCGCGTGATAGTCGACGTCGATTCAAACCGCGCGGCGATAATCGAAGAAGCCGAGCTGCGGGCCGACAGAGACGAAGCCTATGGAAAAATGCACAACGCCATGATAGCGAGCGTAGACGACTCGGCCGGCGACGCGGATTTAGCCGCCCTCATATCCGGATTCAGGGGCGAGCAGTCCATACGCCGGCAGATGGCCGGATTTTACAGCGATCTGGACGCGCGCGTAAAAGAAAACGAAATCGCCGAAGCGACGAAACGCGAAGCCCTCGTCGCCCAGATGAACGAAAACAAAGCGCTGATAGAAACCGAACAACTCGTCCGCGCGGCGGAAAACGAAGCGCTCGCCCTGCGCATAGACGACGTCTTCGTCGAAGTCGGCGACGCGAAAGCCGCGATAACCGAAGAGGCGCAGGCCCGCGCCGACCAGTACGGTGCGCTCGCCACGCAGATAAGCGGCATAAGCGCCGGCTCCTCCATCGACAAACAGGAATTGCTCGACGCGATAGCGGCCGAGTCGCAGGCGCGCATCGATGCGATAGAGGCGGAAGCCGCCGCGCGCGGTACGGCGCTCACGGCGGAAGAGCAGGCGCGCATCGCGGCCATACAGCAGGAGGCGGCCGACAGGTCTGCCGCGATAGCCGAAGCCGTCGGCGAAGAAAGGCGTCAGCGCACAGCCGACGTGATGGAAGTGCGCGAAGCCAACAGCAGGGGGCTCGAAAGCTACGGCACGCTGCTCTCCTTCCAGATCGCCGACAGCCGAGAGGCGGACGGCGAGGCGCTGATGCAAACCCTGCTCAGCAACGAAAACGCTCTTAAAGAACAGAAGAGGCGCCTCGCCGCGCATTATGAATACCTCGACTCGCGCGTGAACGAGCTGGGGGTCGCCCAAGCGGAAGACCGTGAAGCCCTGATAGTGATGATGGGCGGCAACATCGCGGCGATAAAGCGCGAACAGTACGTGCTGGCGGACAAAAACGAGGCGCTTGCCAAAGACATACAGACTCTATTCGCCGAAGTGGGCGACGCCAATGCCGCGATAATCGCCGAACAAGAAGCGCGGGCCTCCGCGGACGCGGCCGCCGTGAGCAAAGTGGACACGCTTTCGGCGACCGTCGAGAGCAACAAGAGCGAAGCCACTGCGGCGGTACAGTCCGAAGCAGACGCGCGCATCGCGGCTATAGAGGCGGAAGCCGCCGCGCGCGGTACGGCCCTCACGGCCGAAGAGAACGCGCGCATCGCAGCCATACAGGCGGAATCCACGGCCCGCCAACAGGCGATAAACAGCGAAGCTACGGCGCGTATAGCCGCCGTCCGCGAAGAACGGGAGGCGCGCGTAAGCGGCGACAACGCCTTATCCGGCCGCATAAACACGCTCGTCTCAGACGTAGGCGGTGCGATGTCCGCGATAACCGAAGAGGCGCAGACGCGGGCGGCTAAGGACGAAGCGTATGGGCGGCTGGGCACCTCGATGATAGCCGCGAGCGACGAAGACGCGGGCGAAGCGGCGCTCTACGCGGCGATACTGGCCTATAACATCGGCCGGAAGCTGACCGAACAATTCGCGGTCTACTACAACACGCTGGATACGCGCATCAAGCAGGGGCTTCTTTCGGAGGCGCAGGCGCGCGAACTTATGGCGGCCAAACTGGCGGCGGCGCAGGCGGCGATAGAGACCGAGAAAATAGTGCGGGCCGATAGGGACGGCGCGCTGGCAAGCACCATCACCACCGTGCAGGCCAAGGTGACGACGGAAGAGACCGAACGCAAGGCGGCGATACAGGACGAGCGCACCGCGCGCGTAAACGCGGACAACGCACTCGCGAGCCGAGTGAGCACCGTAGAGGCCAAATCCGGCGGCAACGAAGCCGCGATACAGACGCTCTCCGAAGTCACTGCCGGCAAGCCCGACATCTACAATCAGGCGACCGCGCCGGCGGGCACGGTGGACAAGCCGCTGAAATTGGGCGACTTATGGATAAACCCCAACAACGAGATAAGCCGCTGGAACGGCGCCGCATGGGTCAAGTGCACCGACAAAGAGCTGACAGACTTCAAGGCGCAGGCGGCGGCCGCCACGTGGCTTAAAACGCAGGTATCGAGCGGCGGCAGAAAAGTCGTCGCGGGGCTCGGGCTTTTGGCTACCGCCGGCAACGGCTCGGAATTCGTCATATTGGCCGACAGATTCTACCTCGTGAAAGACAAAAACGGCGAGCTCGTGCAGCCCTTCGCGGTGGACGCCAGCGACCCGAACGACCCGAAAGTAGTCATCGAGGGCAACTTTTTCGTGCAGGCGCTGAAAAACGGCGGCTACGCCGATGCCACCGGCTGGATAATCGGCGACAAAATAGCCGCGCACAGCAAGATACAGTTAGGCGCGGGCGGCGAGTTCATCGCCGGCGGCGGAGCCAAATTCCAGATGGGCAACGGAGCGGTCTTCATCGACTCGGAGACGGCGCAGATGATGCTGCGCGACCCTGCGAACCTCACGACCGGCGATTATATCCGCATCATCAGCGGCGATATTTCGACGTACAAATACATCGCCGGTGCG
>NZ_JMKI01000007.1 GCF_000712295.1 Synergistes jonesii
ACGCCGATGGCCGCACACCATCTCGTCATGCTGCCGAAGGGCGCTTTGGGGACGGCACCGATGAACGGAACAAATACGACGGCAGGCGGCTATGCAGGCTCGCAAATGTGGACTACGACGATACCCGACAGGGTATCAAKGCTCGACTCGGTGCTCGGCACTCATCTGCTGACGGACAGGCGCTGGCTGAGCAACGCCGTCGATACAAACGCAGTGGCGGCAGGACTGCCGACCATGATGGGGGCGGCGAGCGCTTACGATGTCTATGACGTCCGAGCGACGCTGCTGAGCGAGGTAGAACTATTCGGCACAAAGATATTCGGTTCTTCTGGAGCGGATGTTTTAGACGCCAATCAAAGGTTGCCGCTGTTCAATTTTATCAATTTCAGACAGGTAGTAAACGGTACTTGGCTGAGAGACGTCGTTTCTACGACGCGCTTCGCCCGCTGCACCGGTTACGGCCTCTCGGCGCACGGCTCTGCAGAGAGCGCTTCCAACCTGTGTCTACAAATTTTACTCGGATAGCCGAAAAGGAGAAAGATTATGAGCGAAAGAACATGGGACGAAATAGAAAACGAGATTTATAGGCTGAAGCTCAGCCTCACGAGCAACGCCTCAGAAACGGGCGACTGGAAGATAGCCAAGTATAACGAGTACGTGGCCGCCGGACTCAACCCGCCGTTCGATATTGCGGCGTTCCACGCCGCGCGCGAGGCGATACGCGAAGAGATACGGGCGCTGGAAGCGGAGCTGGACGGGTAATAAGGGCGAAATGGAAGCCGATATGAAGGTCTTCCGCTGGCGGGAGCTTGCGGAGAAGTGGGGCCGGCAGACTGGATGTCCGCCGGCTTTGATTTTGGCGGTGATCGAGCAGGAGTCGGGCGGGGGCCCAGAGGCAACGCGGCACGAGCCGGAGTATATGGAAAGGTATGAGGCGCGCTGCCGCGAGATAGCCCATGCATGCGGCTTGTCCCTCGAGGATGTGGCCACGAGCTACGGGCTTATGCAGCTGATGCTGCCGCTGGCCTGGGGCTATATGGGGACTGCGGCCAGGAAGGACCCTGTCGCGGCGCTGCTTGATCCGGATCAGAATGTGCGCTTCGGCGCGGCGCATTTGGGCGTGCTGCTCCGCAAGGAGCTTGCGCGCCACAATGATGCGGTGCGCCTGGCGCTCGGAGCGGGCGGGGGGATCGACGCCGCGATCGTGCGCGCCGCCGCCGGCCGCTTCAATGGCGCTGGGAGCGGGAGCGCTTACGCGCGGAACGTCTGCGCGCTGTGGCGGCTGTATGAAGGGCGCTTGAAAGAGGCGTAGGCGTTGGGAGACCTAACGAAGGATTTCTCGCGGAAGGAGTTCCGCTGTAGGTGCGGAAGGAAAGATTGCGACGCGGCGCCGATCGACATGAAGCTGGTGACGGCTTTACAGGCGCTGAGGGATCTGATCGGCGTCCCCATCATCATCAATTCGGCGGTCAGATGCGTCCGGCACAACAGGCGCGTCGGCGGCGTGCGGAACAGCCGGCATCTGGAGGGCATAGCCGCCGATATTTACTGCCCGAAGCTTTCGCCGAAGGAATTTGCTAAGTTCGCCGCTATGATCCCAGAGTTCGACAAAGGCGGCATAGGCCTGTACGACTGGGGGATCCACGTGGACGTGCGCGGCAGGCGCGCGCGCTGGGATTACAGGGGGCGGTGAGGTGAGGTGAGCCAGCAGGAGGTAAAGGACGCGTTCGATTCGCTCAAGGCTATTTTCCTGCTCGTGATGCCGGGGCTGATCGCCGCCTGTATCACGTCTTCGGTGGATTTCCTGAGCAAGCACTGGCTGAAGGATAAGTTTATGTGGAACCGCTTCATCGTCGGCCATGTTTCGGACGTCACGCTCGGGGCGGCCGTCTATCTGGGGCTGTGCGAGTTAGGCGTGGGCGAGGCCGGGAGGCTGGCGGCGGTCTATGTCGCCGTCTCGGCCGGACGGCCGTGGGTAAGGCGCGTGATCGACGGGAGGCTGGGGCTGGACGACAAAGCCTGCAAGGGCTGTAAGGACGAAGGAAAGAGGGGCGTCGAATGAACAGGGTTTTTGTTTATCTGAACGGATTGCCGTGGACTAAGCCGATCGCGATTCTGACGTGGGCGGTGAATCTGCTGGTTTTCGTCGCCGCTTGGCTGTTTACGAAAGATATTCCCCCGAACGCCAAGGAGCTGGGCATTTATTTCGGCGGGGTCGTCTTCGCGGCGGCGGCCGGCAAGTCGGGCTATGAAGCCGTGCGAAGGCCGGCGCGCCCTAAAAGACGCGCGGACGATGAAAATGAGGGCGGTCTCTGACGGCCGGCGCCGGTGGGCGCTGCTCGCGGCGGCGGTTTTGCTGGCGGCCGCCGGGTGGTATCTGTGGCGGTGGGGGCAGGCGCGGATCTACGGCGTAGACGGAACGACGCGGCCGCCTGTGGAGACGGCCGCCGTTGACGACGCCGCCGAAAGGCTGAAAAGCGTTATTGAGAAGGCCCAAAGTGAGAGAAATAGATTGCCGGAGGTGGTTGAAAGTGCGAAAAATGTTATTAGGCGCGATGTCGGCCGGCTTGATGATTCTGACGTCGCTGTCCGCTGGAACGACCTGCTGGGGCGATACAGGGAAGATAGAACTGCGGCCGAAGGGATATCTGCTGACAGATGAGGCGTATGTCGTTCCGCTCGCCGACGGGCGCGACACTGTGGAGATGCTGGAGTCTCAGGCGGCGGAGATAGGAGCTCTCAGGAGGTATGTATCTTCACAGGACAGGATAGTCGATACCGTCAGCGCCGACATTGCGGCCCTGGAGGCCGCCAGGATGCGGGAGCGCGAAGCGTGGGCGCGCAGCGTGGAAAAGCTGCAGCGGAGAAATAAGAAGCTCCGGTCGCCGTGGTCGGTCGG